>CAYRXL010000275.1:0-2501 GCA_964428295.1 uncultured Alphaproteobacteria bacterium | reverse complement strand
AATAAGCAGAATATATGCTGACGAAACCTTCATTCTGAAGCTCAATAAGATCTTGTGGAGAGAGGTCCCCAATTTTTGTTACAGCCTGGCCATAACGCTTGTACTTCGAAAAATCATCGATCAGCAGATCAACTCCTTCTGTACCACCAACAGCCATATCGTAAAATGCGGTGCCAGGATAAGGTGTTGCTATTGCAAAATTTGCCTGTTTTACTTCTCTCGACTGACGCAAGAATCGCAGTGTCTTGCGGACATTTTCGCGAGTTTCACCAGGCAAACCGATCATGACCGAGTTTAGTGTTTCGACGCCATGTTTGTTACAGAGAATATTTGCCTCTCGATATGCATCAAGCGGCACCTTCTTATTCATGGTCTTTCTCATTTCTTCGTCAACTGTCTCTAACCCAAAGGACAAACGAAGCAGACCGGCGCTTTTCATTAAACCAACTAATTCATCATCGACTAAATTCGCTCTTGTACTGCTTTCAAATGTGATATCAAGCTTCTTTTCGATCAGAGCATTACAAAATTCGACGGTTCGTCTACGCGAAAGAGTCAAGACGTCATCTACTATAACAAAGTGACGTATACCCCAGGAGTTCACAACATGTTCTATCTCGTCGACGACTGACGCAATAGAGCGTTTAGAAATACTTGTTGTTTCCAGTTGGTCAGATGCACAAAAAATACACTTCCATGGACATCCCCTAACCGTTTGTATAGTAGTGAATGGCAATCTACCCCGCATCGTTCCCAGTCGATAATCCTGCATTGGCAACAATTGTCTGGCAGGCCATGGATGAACGTCTAAATCTTTTGTCGAACTCGAACGTTTGTTCTTCTTTATTTCTCCCTCTTCCCGATATATCAAACCGGGAATTAGAGACAAATCAGAAGATTTGCTATAAGCATCTAAAAACATTCGCCATGACTCTTCTCCATCCCCGACGAAACCAAAATCAAAGACATCATCAAAGGCCTTTTCTTCCATAATGGTCATGTGTTGACCACCAATACATATGGCAGATGTGGAGCCGCCAGCTTTCAGCATCGACGCGATCTTTACAGATAGATGGAAAAACGGGCTCATCCCGGTCAAAGCAATAACATCGGGCTTCTTTTGCAACGCTTGATCTACCAGTACTTCGTCAGAAATATTCGATACTTCCGCATCGATGATTTGCGCCTGATGCCCTGATTTCTCTGCAATCGCGGCTAAAAGCGCTAAATTTAGCGGCGGATAAGTTCCACCAGAACGTTTCGCAAAATACTTGGATATACCAACGTAATCGCCTGTCCATTTCGGGTAGATAAAAAGAATATTCATGTGGGTATTTTAACACTATCTGTTTCTTTGAATCGATTATTCCAACCTGAATTAGCCGGGCCCCCTGAACCCTGACCATTGACCCCAAAACATCTCTTATCTTTGAATAATCAGTCAAGGATATGGTGGACCGTGCAGGGATTCCAACCCGCCACTGCCTGATTAAAAGTCAATTGCCCATTCTTCCAGTTTACCGCACCGGTATGGGATTCCTCGCCTACCCACTGTCCAGGTCAAACTGGAGTTACGACCAGGTACGGCCCAGTAACGGTGCGGTATGCCTGGGTCCAGTCAGACGATAGTGGGTTTGCGTTGCTGACCTCATTATTGCGGTGATCTGATCGTCATACTTCCATAGGAAATGTAGAAGTCTTCACGTTGCACTTTTATATGACTTTATTGCTCCCGGGCTAGCCACGCGGGTCGCAAAGCTTCAGGCCCGGTCACGCTATAAATACTTTCTATAAACAAACTACGCCGTTGGCTTTCTTTGAGATGTAACCGACCAAATTCTTCCTTAGTATGTACCCCTTTGCCTATCCAGTAATCAGCCACCTCGACAGGAGTCAATGCTCCAACGCCCCTAAACCGACCAAGGTCTTCTTGTTTAACTCTGGCGTCAATTAACATCCAGGTATATGTAAGATCTTCATATTGATCGACATAGTCGGACAGTGTCGGGACTTTCGAGCTCCGTATCTGGATATCCACCCAGCGGGAATTCTCTTCGGAACCAAAACTCAGCCAGTACAAATCTCCAAATACTGATGCCGGGACCTTGGACCAACCATGACTCTGGCCCATAACCAATTTTCGTCTAAAAAAAACAGCCTCTCCGTGCATGCGAACTTTTATTAGAAGCGCGCTCCCTTGTGGTTCGCGCGGAATCCGTAGCGTTACCACACAGTCATCAGTATCTCGATGACCAATGCCAGCTTTACCTATGCTGCAAAGATCCAGCGACCGTACAATCTTTCGGAGTCCCGAACCTTCATAGTCTCGCGATACCGAAAACCTTTTGCTTGCATCATCGCAATCGCGCGTACCAAACTTGCGTGATTGGCGACTTGACCCTACGAGAAGATCAATTTCACGTCTGCAATCCCCAGAATCATCCGCATATCGAAGAATCGCTCTCCCGGCACTGTCTGTCGAAGCGATTTCATTGGTGAAA
>CAYRXL010000274.1:750-2508 GCA_964428295.1 uncultured Alphaproteobacteria bacterium | reverse complement strand
TCTATTTCTGCGACGTTCTCGGAGTCGATGGACACCACCTCAATAACTACAAATACGTTAGATACTTCTTGTTTTGGAACTTTTCAGGTTTCTAAAGATGGATTCACAACCTGTGTCAAAATGTCTTCTTCACCAATTAGTTCTAACTCAGATAAGACTTTTACTATTATACCCAAAGACAATTTTTCATATTCAACAGTTTACAGGATAAGAATTACAACAGGTACAAAAGATAGTTCGGGTAACTTATTAAGTAGTCAGTGGACTACATCAAGTGGATTCCAAACAGTTGCGGACACTACACCACCCACACTCACACAGGTCACTGCAGTAACAACTCCAACTAGCGACAATACACCAAACTACACTTTTTTATCTTCTGAAGCAGGAACCATCACATATGGAGGTTCGTGTTCTTCAAGTACCACATCTGCGGTCTCAGATAATAATACAGTCATATTAAATACTCTTAGTGATGGTACTTATTCTGATTGTACAGTAAAGATCTTTGATTCAGCAGGGAATCTTAGTAATACACTTATAATATCATCATTCACAATTGATACAACAGTACCAACTATATCGTCAATCTCACCTAGTGACTCTTCAGGAACAATTTCTGTTGGTTCATCTATCTCTGTAACATTTTCAGAAACAATTGATAATTCAACAGTCTCAACTAATACTTCAAATACTTCTTGTTCTGGAAGTTTACAGTTATCATCAAATAATTTTACTTCTTGTATTAAAATGTCTTCTTTTTCTTCTACGACTGTATCAAATTCTAGTAAAACATTTGTAGTTAAACCCTTATCAAATCTTACTGGACAAACCACATATAAAATTAAAGTCACAACTGCGGTAAAAGACCCTGCGGGTAATTCACTAAGCAATGCATATACTTCAACAAATGGATTTACTACAGCAGATGTAACAGCACCATTACTTGCAGAAGTCACTGCGATAACTTCTCCCACCAGTGATTCAACTCCAAATTATACTTTTTCCTCCACTGAAGCAGGTACAATTACATATGGAGGATCATGTTCCTCTGCGACAACATCTGCGACTACTGATAACAATACAATTACTTTTATCACCCTTAGTGATGGGACTTATTCCAACTGTACAATTACTGTTACAGATAATTCCAGTAACAGTAGCACTTTAAGTATTAAATCCTTTTCTGTTTCAACCGTTTCAATTTTTGGAACCTCATTGATAGATTCCTCTTATTTTGGAGAATAACATGGAGAAAAATATTCAAGATAGATTGGACAGACTAGAAAATGAACTGAAAGAATCAAAAAAAGAAATACACAACCTTAAAAGTTCTGTATCTTTTATAGTTGAAAGTGGAATAAAGAAAACACTTTCTAGATTTTCAAGAAAACAGATAATTATTGGTTCTGCAATAATATTAGTTTTCATTTCAATTATTGGAATTGCAAGCACTGTCACAAAACCATATACATTCAGTAAAGGAGATGTTGTATCAGCATCAAAGTTTAATGCGAATTTTGATACTTTATTTACTTTGGTGAATGGGAATCTTGATGATTCAAATATAAGTGGTTTTTCTGGTTCCAAGATCACATCTGGAACAGTTTCAGCATCATACTTGGATAATATCAGTGGATCAAAGATCACATCCGGAACCGTTGCAGCAGCACGCATTGATAATCTTGATGGATCAAAGATAACATCCGGAAAAGTTGCAACAGCACGAATTGATAATCATGAGGCATCTAAGAAAAC
>CAYRXL010000274.1:0-740 GCA_964428295.1 uncultured Alphaproteobacteria bacterium | reverse complement strand
GATTACCTCAGGGGTATTTGATAAGAGCACTATTCCTAAACCTGAGGATCATATAACTTTTTTTACAACTCCAAATATATTTGATGGAAATTTGGGGGGAAGAAGTGGAGCAGATGCAAAGTGTTTAAGTCATATGGATAATGAAACTATAACAATGTTTAATAACTCATGTTCAAATGTAAGAGCAGTTATATCAGTAAGTTCATCTGATGAAATAAGAGATATGGAATCAAATTATAATGTACCTACTAACAAAAAAATAAGAGGGAGAAATGGTATTTTCTTAGCAGATGGTTGGGACAATGTAACTGGTGGGGAAAATGCTGTTGGATCTGGAAGTGGTAACATGTTAGATCATCCTTTAATGGCAGGAGTCCCAGAATTGTCTGGAGGTTCTGGTAATTTGTATTGGACTGGATCTAATTACAATGGATCTTTAAAAAGCAACAGTCACTGCAGTGCATGGTCAACAAACTCAGGTGCTGAATATGGCGGGTCCGCGATGGGGACTGGTTATAATAAAAATATTTTATCTAGGGATCCGTCCCTTGATAAGGAAAGGACATGTGACAATATAAGAAGAATTTTATGTATATGTTATTAATATTAATAATAAAAAAGTAATGTAATATAAATTGTTCTTTAATTTATGTATCAGAATATAATTTCATATGAAAATATAAACAAATTCACAAACAAACACTTCTCGTAAGGTTGTCTCATCATAATCACTGTTGGGC
>CAYRXL010000273.1:0-2522 GCA_964428295.1 uncultured Alphaproteobacteria bacterium | reverse complement strand
ATGGAATTGATGCACTAGATACGCACGAGAAGTCCCCGACAAGATAATCCTTCAATATAAATATTACGAAGATCAAAGCCAGGCCTATCCTAGCACCCGAGTTCTCTCGAGCAGAAACACGGCTAATGGACTCTACATTTTTTGGAGGATTGATCTGAACGTTTACCTGCAAACCTGAGTATAAAATTCTTATTCAGGTTTGACTGCTATAGAGATACCATTAAACCTTTGTTGATCTTTGCTCCTCAGCCACTTCCATCATTAATGCAAAACAGTATAATGGTGGGAACAGCCATGGCCATCAAGCATAGATCAACCGCCCGAAACCAACGGGATCTATCGGATTCCAAGCCCTTGCTACTTATTATCGACGGGCATGCTATAGTCCATAGGGCTTGGGCCGCAATGCACACTCCGCTTACGATCCGATCCACAGGGGAAGAAGTTCAGGGAGTTTATGGTTTTATGAATGCTTTCCTGAAAACCCTGAGAACATGGCGACCGACACACTGCGCAATAGCCTTTGACCCACCAGGGCGTGTTTTCCGACATACCAAATACGCGGACTACAAAGCACACCGCCCTGAAATGCCTCTTGGTCTTAGGTCTCAGTTCCCACACGTACACCAATTGATGAACGCATTTGGTATACCGATTTTTGAAGTAGAAGGTTACGAAGCTGATGACGTCATAGGCACTCTATGTCGTCAAGCAGAGAATCAAGATCTCGATACAATCGTGCTCAGCGGAGATACCGATATGCTCCAACTAGTATCCCCAAAAGTTAAAGTTGAAATACAGTCGTCCTATGCCCAAGGAGAAAGAGTGTATGACCAAGAAGCCGTACGTCAAAAGTATGGTGGCTTAGATCCAGAAATTCAGCCAGATGTTAAAGGTCTGCAAGGGGACGCCTCAGATAACGTACCTGGTGTCCCCGGGATCGGGATTAAAACTGCGGTGAAACTCATCGTCCAGTTTGGAAACTTGGAAAATTTATATGGCCATTTAAATGAAGTAGTACCTCCCAGAATACAGGAACTTCTTTACGCCCATAAAGAGAACGCCATACTGAGTAAAGAACTAACGACCATAGTTCGAACTGTACCGATTCAATTGGACCAAAATGCTACCAAATTTGGAGACTTTGATCGCAACAAAGTACTTTCCGTATTGAGAGGCCTAGAGTTCTTTAGCATGGTATCTAGAATCCCTCAAAACATAGGAGAACGCGATCAACAAAACCGTAAACTCGATCTGGAACAAAATGAAAAAACTCCTTTAGAAGCATACCGACCACCTCAAATAATCATGGCGAAAGAGCTTCATGAGTATCAAACTGTTGATACTCATGAAGCTCTAGATAAAATGATTAAGAATTTACGCTCTGCTGGTTGCTACTCATTCGACGTCGAGTCAACTGGCCGAGACCCCATGGACTGCGATCTAGTGGGAATCTCTTTTTCTTCAAACCCAGGACAGGCATACTACATCCCTTTGGGACACCAGAAGGGAACCCAGCTCCCAATACCCTCTACGATCAAAGCTTTAAAGCCCCTCCTCGAAGACCAAACTCTGGACAAGATAGCTCATAAAGCAACATACGATGCAACTTTGCTACGTAACTACGGTATAACCGTTAAAGCCATCACTTTTGACACAATGGTAGCTGCACAACTCATCGGCTATAACTCTTTGGGGTTAAAACAGCTCGCTTTTCAAATCTTAAACATGGAAATGACACCCATCACAGATCTTATTGGTCACGGTGCTAAGCAGATAACTATGGATGAAACCTCGATTAATGATGCAACTCAGTATGCCGCTGCAGACGCAGACGCAACAATTCGACTTTACAAAGTTCTGAAAGAGGAGCTACAGGTTCACGGGATGGAGTTTTTGTTTTCTGAAGTAGAGATTCCTCTTATTCCCGTATTGGTAAAAATGCAATTCAATGGCATTAAGTTAGACGAAAGTAAACTCCGCGACATGTCGCGGAGTTTGATTGCCGAACTGTCTACTCTGGAAATAGAGATTCATGAAGAGGCCGGAGGATCGTTTAATATTAATTCTACACAACAACTAGGAAATGTTCTGTTTGGAAAGTTGTTACCACCATCACGTCTCAAAGAAATGGGGCTCCCTCAACCAAAAAAAACTAAAACGGGTTTCTCAACAGATGCAACTGTCTTAGAAGGTCTAAGGGGCGCGAATCCAATCGTAGAAAAAGTACTTAGATATAGGGAGTTTAACAAGCTCAAATCAACTTATCTCGATGCACTTCCAGAACTCGTAAACAGAAAAACGGAACGCATACATACCTCTTACAACCAAGTAGGCTCAGCAACTGGACGATTCTCTTCTAGCGATCCAAATCTGCAGAATATACCCGTTCGCACCGAACTGGGCAAGGAAATGCGGAAGGCTTTCTTCTCTGAAACTGGCTACATTTTACTAGCGGCTGACTATTCCCAAGTTGAGCTTCGTGTATTGGCTCATCTGTCTGAAGACTCAGGTCTCTTATC
>CAYRXL010000272.1:2120-2531 GCA_964428295.1 uncultured Alphaproteobacteria bacterium | reverse complement strand
TATTTTATAAAAAAGCCGCGTAATTTTATAGCGGCTTTTTTATTTTAATCTATGAAAAATATTTTATATATAATTATTCTAAGTCTATGTTTTGGAAAAAATTTCATATATGATGAAAATATTTGGTATTCCATTTTATCGCCTAAAAAAATTACTTCTATAAGCTATAGTCAAAATGAAATATTTTTTTCATCCAAAAATGGACTTTTTATATATAATAAAGATAATACCGATTTTCTTTATTCTGATTATATATTAAATAATATAGATAATAAAAATATATATGTTGTGCACTATGATTTATATCGTGATAATATATGGATTCTAAATAAAAATGATCTTGTATTTAAATCTAGTTTAAGTAGTGTTTGGACAAAGATTAATTTCTATGATTTTAGTATTACACCAAGA
>CAYRXL010000272.1:1565-2110 GCA_964428295.1 uncultured Alphaproteobacteria bacterium | reverse complement strand
TTCAAATTATATTATTATAAAAATGCTAAATGACCAATATGTTTTTTTAGATCCTTATACGGGATTAGTTCAAGAAAATATTGAAAGTGATATTATTGAGATGGAACTTATTTCAGTAATTTGGTCTTCATCATCAAAAGAATCTATTAATCTGAATTTAAATAATTATTATGCTTTTGATGGTATAGAAATTGTTGCTCATAATCAGATAAAAAAAGATGACAGAGTATTATATGTTACATGTGCTCTTGAGCATAGTGATGGTCAAAAATGGATTGGAACAAATTCAGGAGAAATATTTTCTATTGATGATTATTCTAATGAACTTGAGAAGATTAATTCAATTCCTCCAATTCTAAGCATGAATATTGCTTATTTTGATAATAATCAAGAGTGGTGGATTACAGATAATGAACTAATTTCAAGCTATTCTGATATTTTTTATAATCAGGAAGTTGTATTCTTATATCATTGGAATGAGAAGATGAATTTATGGACTAAACATTATCAAACAAAATACCCCAAGATTTTTTCTAAAGATATAA
>CAYRXL010000272.1:0-1555 GCA_964428295.1 uncultured Alphaproteobacteria bacterium | reverse complement strand
AGATGATATACTATATATAGCAACAGATTATGGTTTATTGATTTATCATATAAAAACAAACAGATGGATTATTTTAGATATGTCTGATGGCCTTCCTGATAATACTATTTCTAAGATAGAGTATCGTAATGATATTCTTTATCTTGCTACTATAAATGGATTAGCAGCAATATCTACAAAGACTAATAATTTAATTGATATATATTTTTATTCATTAAATAAAGGTAAAATATTTGATATGAGTTTTTCAGGTGAATATTTATATTTATTAAATAATATTGGTTTGATTAAAATGAATACAGACACTGATAGCTATTCAATTTTATTAGAAAAGAAATTTGAAAAAATCGATATTAAGAACGAAACTATTATTTTAATGAAAAATGATAATTTATATTTACTAAACGATGATTCTGATTTAAACTTATTAGTTAATTATGAGAGACTAAAAGATTTTGATATTTGTAATGACTACTTATGGTTATATAATAGAAACAATGCTTTGATATATAATATTAAAACAGGTTATAGACTTGAATATAACTCTTCTGATGGTATTATAGGAGATAGAATACATCAAGCTGAATGTGATGATCATTGGGTATGGTTTAGCACTAATGCTGGCATCTCTTTTTATAATTGGGAACAATATCACTATGAAAAATAATTTTTTATTTATATTAATGATGTTTTTTTTATCATGTAGTATCCCTATTTCTATGATGTCTAAAAATGATATTAAAGTTGATGCTAAATATGATCATTATTATTTAAATGAATCAGAATCAATTTTATATGTATACTTTTTTATTCCATATGAGAGCTTAATATTTACTAAAAATTCAGATGGCTTTTATTCTGATATTATTTATTCAATTAAACTAAAGAATAAAAATAATGAGATATTATACTCTGATTCTTGGTCGGATTTAATTCATTCAGAATATTTTGAAAAAACAACATCTTCTAAAGATTATATATCAGACTACAGCTTTATTTTAAGTACTGATATTCTTGATAATGTTACAGAACTATATATAGAAATTAATGATTATGAAAATCATAAATATTGGACTAATACAATACAATTAAACATAAAAGATCCTGAGATTCTAAGTGATCTCATTGTGTTTGTTAAAAATAATAATAATTATAAAAAAACAGCTAATCTAGATTATGCTACTCTTTCTGAAATAGATACATTATGGATTAAGTATCAGATTATAGATAATTCTATAGATAAGAATGGTGCAAAATTTGAGATAAATGGAAAAATGAAAAATCTAGAAGAAGAACATATAACTTTAAAGGTTAATCATGAGGATATTAATACATATGAAATTAATTTATTATCTATTCCAATTAAAGATATTACTAGTAATAATTTAACAATTAGTTGTTATTACAAAGATATTAAAAAGGAAACCTCTGTATCACTTTCTGGCAATACCTTATCTGAATATAACTATGAAATATTAATTGATCCATTTTCATACTTATTAGGAGAAGAAGATTATTTTGATTATATGAAATTAGAAGAAGATAAAAAAATTGA
>CAYRXL010000271.1:0-2535 GCA_964428295.1 uncultured Alphaproteobacteria bacterium | reverse complement strand
AGTTGTTGAACGAATTGACATTCTACCAATTAAAATTTCAGGTAATAAATCATTTCCATCAAGTTGTGAATAAGGATGATCACCTTCACATTGGCTACCATAACTATCGTGTCCATAATCTTCATAATATGTTGGGAGGCTATATGAGCCACCTACATCCCCTATTAATGTTACATATTCAGGTGCAGGGTCAAAATCATCATATGCATCTTCTATATAATTTTTTATAGATGAAGCTGAACTGCCAGTTTGAGATGTTGTAGCTGTATATACAACATAACCCATCTGCCTTCTCCAATCAACTAATTGCTCAAAATTTGAGTTTCCTATAACACTTGATGAACCAATATATAATATAGCAGATTGCTGATAATTATTCCTTGTTGAAGCATTGCTATAATTTATAATTTCATTTTTATAAATTTACTATTAGGATTATATTTAAATGGAACAACACTAACACTAGAAACAACTATATCTCTCATAACCATTGGTTCTGTTAAAATAACTGCTTGTAAAGGATAATCTTGATTTGAATTATAAAAAATATTATCAATTTGATTAATTTCTTCTTTTTCAAGTCCTTTTTCAATAGGCTGATTTGGGATTATATCTATATTGCTAATTTTATATGAAGAAATTACATTATATGAAATTTGATATTCGATCTCAGGATTTAGCATTACTAGTGTAGAATATTTAGGTAATTTGGGCATTCCTAAAATTGATGTTTCTCCCTTAGATGAAGAAATAATTTTAGAAAATTGTTTTTTTTGTTCTATTTGAAATTCATCTAAATTAAAAATTATAGATGTTGCTGAATTAGTATCATAGTTTAAATTGAAATTTTTAGAAGTGTGCGCTCCTAATAATGGAATTATTAAACTAATACAAAATAATATATTTTTAAACAAGTTGCCTCCTTAACATAAAAATTACATATAATATATTAAGGATTAGATAATAAGTAACGTCAATATTTGTTTCAATATGTAATTATATTATCTATTTTCAGGGTATAGAATTATTTTCAACGAATTTTTATCCGAAAAATATTTATTAGTTAAGCTTTTAATATCATTATTAGTTATTGAATTGATGACATTTTTATAATCCTCTGTTAATCTGCTAAAATCAGTTGAATTATTTATATAAGCAGAGAATAATTCATCTAACCAATATTCATTTTCCCTTAATTTTTTATCTAATTCATTTAATTGCATTTCCTTAGTTTTAGATAAATATTTTTCATTAAGCCCATTTAATCTGAAACTATCTAGCTTTGTAGAAACGACACTTACCATTTCATCTACATTCTCAGGGCTACAACCAAAAAGAACATTTAGATTGTATTCTCCCTTTGGATAGTGCTGCAAATTACTCCACATCCATACACCGTATGTACCACCCATATCTTCTCTAAGAATTTCTCTTAGTCTAATTTTTATAGTATGGTTTAGGGTTTTTATTTTATGTGATGATAATTCAGACCACTCATCAGGACCACCAAAACCAAGATATACAAAACTTTTTGGTTCTATACCTTTAAAAACTGTTGTATTAACAGATTTTGTAGGAAAACTTTTCCCAACATCAGTCCAATTTTCTTTTCTATTTGTTTTTGGAATAGATGAAAGGTACTTATTTACATAATTATAAAAAATTGATTCATCTATGCTTCCTACAAATACAAAAGTAAAATCATCTGGATGTTGAAATCTATCAATATAAAAATCATAAGCAATATCTAAATTTGTATTATTTATATCATTAACACCTACAGGCATTGATCTAAGATGTCTATTGTTTTTAATTACATTTACAGAATCAAAAAATACTCTTTCAGGATTATTACTGTTATTTATTATAAATCCTTTCATTCTCTCTTTATATGTATTAAATGCAGTAACATCTTTTTTAGGATCAGTAAAACCCATATGTAATAATTGGAATAATAGCTCTAAATCTTTATTATTTGATTGGCCTTCAAATCCTTCATATAACTCATCTATGTAAGGCATAATAGAAACATTTTTATCTGATAAATATTTATCTAATGTAATCTGATCAAAAGGTCCTAACCCAGATTGAGAAATAATATCTGCAGCTTGACTTGCAGAAACATACTCATCATCACTTGCTTTTGAATGACCTCCTGGGCTAAATGCTTTAAATAAAATTTCATCATTTTTAAAGTCTGTTTTTTTATAGACTACCTTCATACCATTTGATAATTCTAATTCATAAGCATCAATTCCTGATAATTCTTTGTTATTTAAAATCTCACCACTTTCTACATCTTTGTCAAATAACTTTTCTGTAATAGCTTCTTCTTCATAAGCTTTAATATATGATGATGCAACATTATAGTAAATTGAATCAACATCTGAATCACTAATAATTTCTAGACCTTCTTTTTCAGGTATTGAAAAAGTAAAAACTTTATTATTAGCAGTAAATAGATTGCCTACTTTTAGATTTAAATCAAATAATGAAATATTTGGAGATGTTTCTTTAAATAGCCTTAATTCTTCT
>CAYRXL010000270.1:0-2569 GCA_964428295.1 uncultured Alphaproteobacteria bacterium | reverse complement strand
CATCGTTTCTCACTTTTCAAACTAACTCAACAGGTATGTTCGAGATAGCCTTACATCCTCTCCATGGAGGAATGGCAAAAAATGAAAGTAAAGATCACAGTCATGGTGGAGGCCACAGTCATGCTGGAGAGGATCACAGTTCTTCCGAAATACAAAAGGAATCTGTGGCTGGCTATATAAGTGTGCTTCCTGAGTGATCGATTTAACTAGATTGTCTTGAAAAGAATACTTCTATTTTCTTCTTTACTAGGCTTTTTTGCATGGACGCTGACTATGCCGATAACTTCGGCACACGGTCTCCACGGAGCTAGACTTGATCTTCCTGTTCCTCTCTGGCTGTACTTATACGGTGCAGGCGCGGTTGTTGTACTTTCCTTTATTATTTTGGGGACTTTTTTGGGGAGAATGATTTCCTTTGAAGATTATCCAAGGTATAACGTGCTTGGAAACCGCTTCTTGCAGTTATTGTTTACGAGTCGTCTGACTATATTCTTCTTCAGGTTGATTGGGGTTACGCTTCTCTTTCTTGTCATAGCAACTGGTCTATTTGGAACTGATTTAACCTACTATAATCTCGCACCGGTTTTTGTTTGGGTCTTTTGGTGGGTTGGTATGGGGTTCGTAGTTGCCTTATTCGGAAATTTGTGGGAATTGGTGAATCCTTGGTCTGGAATATTCACTTTCATTCAGTTTTTCTATACCAAATTAATGGGCAAAAGAAAGATAGTACCCTTACTGACTTATCCAGATCGTTTAGGTGTATGGCCAGTGTTTTTACAACTCTGCATTTTTGTTTGGATTGAACTAATTTACCCTGAATCTTCTGACCCGTTCTTCATTGGTGTTATGGGGGTTTTCTATTCAGTTACGACATTGTTTGGAATGTTGTTATTTGGGAAACATGTTTGGTTACGGAATGGAGAACTCTTTTCAGCTTATTTTGGTCTTCTTTCAAAACTTGCCCCCACTGAATTCCGTTTATCTGATGATACTGCTTGCTTCAATTGTTCAGATACGAAAATATGCATACCAGGTGGTAAAGGGTGCGTGAACTGTGGTGAGTGCGCTAGCCATACTTCTGGTCCTATAGAACTAAACTTGCGTCCTTTTGCTTCTGGGTTGATTAAAACTGAAGAATTAACTTCTGGACAGTTGGCATTTGTACTGTTGGTACTCTCAAGTGTTACTTTTGATGGGTTTATGGCTGCTGGTCAGTGGGTTGAGATTGTTCTAAATATGAAACCCACGCTCTCAGTGCTTTTCGGTAATAACTATATTCTTGTAGCTCATACGTTTGGTATGGCAGCCTTTTTCATAATCTTTTTGTTGCTTTATCTTTTGTTTACTTATTTAACATTTTTTCTTGGAGATAAGCAGATCTCCTATAGAAGTGTAACGCATAAATTTCTTTATTCTCTAATACCCATAGCTTTGGCCTATAACATGGCGCATTATTGGACCTTCCTTGTCACTGTTGGTCAAAGAGTATTTTCTATTGCTTCAGATCCCTTTGGTTATGGATGGGATTTGTTTAATACTGTAGGATTTATTCCTAGGTATGGATTTATTAACGCAGGTCTTGTTTGGTATAGCCAAATAACACTTATAGTTCTTGGGCACATTATTGCCGTCCTTATTAGCCATATTATTGCTAACAAGATCGCGAGAAGTGAGCGCAGGGCTCTAGTCAGCCAGTTACCCATATTGGGGCTAATGGTTGTTTATACGGTCGCTAGTCTCTGGGTTCTTTCACTAGACATTGTGAAACTAGCCTGATTTTATTTGGTTGATCCATTTTCTTACGCTTGATTCAGTATCTTTTCTTCTTAAGGCTAGTCCGAGAGATGCTTGCAAGAGTCCTATGGGATTACCACAGTCAAAACGAGTGCCTTCAAAGAGATACGCATTCACTGGCTTCTGTTTAAGTAGAAGTGATATACCATCAGTCAGTTGGATCTCTCCAAGTATGCCTGGGTTTGTTTGTTCTAGGCATGAGAAAATCGCAGGGTCGAAAATGTATCTGCCAACGACTCCTAAGAGTGAAGGTGCTTGGTTTACGGGCGGTTTTTCGATAATTTCCTCTACGGTATACACGGAATCATCTACAGGTTTCCCCTTTATAACTCCATAAGATGAAATGTCCTCTACGGCTACTTTCTGAATCGCGATATAACTGCCTTTCCTTTGCCGACACCTTGCCAGCATTGAACCCAGTACTGGCTTTTCAGATAGGAGCAGATCGTCAGGGAGCAGTACTGCGAATGGGTTATTGCCAATTGCATCCTTTGCTTGCAGAATCGCATGTCCCAGACCCAGAGGTTTTTCTTGGGGGATGAATGTGAATTGTGCAATTTCTGATAATGGCTCTTCATTATCTTTGTTGTCCGAACGAACCGGGGTCTCTATTTTTTTGTTCAAGTAGTCTTGCAGAATGTTATTGTGATTGGATGTAATGAATATGATATTCTCTATCCCTGAATTTACTGCTTCCCGGATGCTATATTCGACCATCGGCCGGTCCAATAAAGGAAGCATTTCTTAAGGGATCGACGTACTGATTGGCAGAAAT
>CAYRXL010000269.1:0-2577 GCA_964428295.1 uncultured Alphaproteobacteria bacterium | reverse complement strand
ATCTTACCCTGTTATCAAGGTTTAATATTCCCCTTGATGTCGGTACCTCGGATCTTCGTTCCTGGCTTTCAAAACAAACGCCATTAAAAATGATATGGAACAGTCCCCTAACGGGAGGGGGCGGACTTGAAAAATCTTCAGCTTCCAATACAACGCTTAGATCCGATTTTGATCCGGTAGCTTTTTTTAAACCTTCATTAACTACAGACTCCAACGGAAACCTTGAAATTGAGTATGAACTTCCAGACTCGATTACCTCCTACCGGGTTTATATTGTGGCCTGCGATAAGGGAAACGGTTTTGGAAGCACTGAGCTTCCATTGATCGCGTCCAAGGATTTTTACATTGAACCGGGACTACCTAGGTTCTTTTCCAAAGGAGACCAGTTCAAGTTTTTAGTCAAGGCCATTAATAATTCAGAGACCCGTTCATCCCTGGAACTTTTATCTAACGCGACAAAGCACCTAAATATTTCAAAGAAAGATAAAAGTTATTTTTTAGAGTCCATGGATTCGAGACAAGTGGGTTTTAAAGGCGAGGCCTTATCAAAGGGAACCGCTTCAATTCATATTTCCGGTTCTCTTCAAAATAAAACGGATGTGGTTCGATTGGAGATACCCGTCCAATCAGGACATACCCTAGGTACGGATGTGATCGTTGGTTCTTTCAAGGGAGATACCGAACTGATATTACCCATTGATCAAGTCATTGAAAAAGGATTACGCAGCAATGAGTTGAACGAAAACTCAGAGCTGAAAGTGACATTTTCAAGGACACCCCTTCTTAGAATGTCCAGTGGGATCGCTTATCTTCTTCAGTATCCTTACGGTTGTATCGAGCAGACCAGTTCCAAGCTCTTACCCCTGGTAGCCTTGCGCGGTCTTCTGCGTGATGGACAGTTCCCCAATATCACACCTGCAATGGCAGATAAGTTTATTCAGGCCGGTGTAGAAAGATTGTTCATGATGCAGACCGATTCCGGGGGTTTTGGTTATTGGCCAGGAAACAAAACCCCGCATAAGTTGGGAACACTTTATGCCATGGCGGCATTGAGTATTGCAAAGAGGAACGGCGTCGAAGTTCCAGTGAAACCAATGCAAAAATCGATCAACTATCTTAAGGACTTAATCAATAGTGATGAGAGTTTGAGGCCTGACTTTGTTGCATTCGGGAGTTATGTGCTTTCATTAAATAATGCCTTTAAACCATCTTCCGTGGATATTTTAAAAAGGGTGACAGGAAAGAGCACTGAAGCAGACCTATTTATGCTTCTTGCAAGAAACAACTCAGGAATCGACAAGCAAATCAAACCGAAGAAAAAATTCTGGAATATATTTTTTCCTGCGAGGCTGGACATTATTCGACCGACTCATTTAGACGAGTTTAATGCAAAGCATAGATATAAGGCGGTGGCTCTTCTTGCAGCGCAATCGATGGATCCGGATCATCCACTCGCACATGAAATGGCAAAAGAGTTGCTCAGCTCGATGGAGTCGACTGGCTTTTGGACTTCTACAAGCGATACGGGTTGGGCCCTGTATGCACTTGGAGAATATTACAAAAATCTAAAAACATCTGACTCTCATGCAAGGATTCATATTGGATGGGGCGATCGTTTATTAAATGAAGTATTGGAAGGACAGAATTTTAAATCCATTGACCTGAACATTTCTTCAAATCTGAGGAAAGACCCACTATTAAAAATTAGATCGGGAACCAGAGACCCTGTTTATTACAAAATAACCTTAAAATATCCTCGTCTGGATTATGCTGAAAAGGGGTACTCCAATGGTTTTCAAGTAAGTAAAACCATAGAAAACCAAAGTGGTTCAGGGAGTATACAGGTCGGGGATATTGTCAAGGTGAAGGTAAATATAGATGTCAGGAATCTTTCTTATGATACGCCTTACTCATACGTGGTAATTGATGATCCGCTTCCATCAGGACTTGTTGCCATAAATAGTGCCATCAAGACGGAAGAGCAGTTGGACAATAAGGAAGATGAAATTGATTACTGGAACCGTGACGGGACGTATAAGCTGATTCCAAATTTTGTTGAGTTCAAGGATGATCGTGTTCTCGTATTTAAAGACAGGATGCACTTGAACGGAACGCACCAGTATACCTATTATGCAAGGGCCATCATGGAAGGAGATTTTGTTCTTCCATCGACCAAGGTCCAACTGATGTATTCTCCTGAGGTTTCAGGATTCACACCCAAAGATAAAATTCAGATTTCAGGCAGGTAAATCTTATGCATGGGTCTTTCAGGTTTTTACTCCTGTTTATAACTGTACTTGTATTAATTCACTTCGAGTCGGTCAGCAGGGTATCTGTCCCTGATCTATATCTCAAACCGAGCAAAATATATAAAGACCGCAACGGAAAAGTATTACGATGGGTTCCTGACTCGAAAGGAGAGCGTCATATCTGGACACCTCTTGAAAAAATACCAAGCCATGTTCAAGAAGCTTTTATCTCTGCCGAAGATCAGCGTTTTTATACGCATCCGGGAGTAGATATTATGGCAATTATTCGGGCTGCCAAAACCAACCTGATGGAAGGAAAAATTGTTTC
>CAYRXL010000268.1:1386-2584 GCA_964428295.1 uncultured Alphaproteobacteria bacterium | reverse complement strand
TGCCGCATAATTCTTTGAAACAATAGTCCCTTTTAGCCTCTTTTTTTGTCAGGTATTCTCTAATATGGTCTTTTTCAATTAGTTTTTTATCTCGTGATTCTGGGGCACCAAAACCTCCTCCACCTGGAGTTCGAATGTTGATCCAGTCCCCAGCAACAAGCTCAAACCCGTTCCCTTTTGAGATGTGTTCTGGTTTGGAGACTTTACCTGCTTGACTCACTTCTATCTCTGTAAGTGATCCATCTTTGCCACCTAGGAGACCATGTGGAGGAACTATCCCCTTATCCATCATAAATGATGCTACAGCGTCACCTCTGAGTAATTTAACTCTGAAATGTATTCCAAGACCGCCACGATGTTTGCCGGCGCCAGAGGAACCTTCACGAAGTCCTGCATTTTCAAAAAGTACAGGATAGTTTTGTTCTAATATTTCAAATGGTTGGGTCTTTGCGCATGAAATTAAATTAACACCATTAGATAAACCATCGCCAAACCAGTTTCCACCGTATCCACCTCCTGAGAAGTAATACATTACATATGCAATATCAAGTTCACTGTCGTAACCACCAATAGTAATGTTACCAGCAGTTCCAAATGCACCAGCATAAGCTCGTCCTGGCAAAGCTTTACCTAAAGCGCCAAGTGCTGTTTCGCATATCCTCTGTGAGACTTCTGCGGCGGCACCTGAACAAGGTTTTGGGTATTTAGCAAATAGAAAAGTATTTTCTGGTCTTTTAATTTTAATTGGAATGAAACAACCCGAATTAATAGGAACATCCGGAAACATATGCATCACAGCAATGTAAACTGCAGTTTTAGTTGTTGCCCAAGGTGTATTAAGAGGCCCTTTACATGGAGGTGAACTTTTTGAAAAATCGAAATGAACGTTGCTATCAATTACCTTCATTTTCAAATTAATAACGAGCGGTTTGTTTATTACTCCATCGCTATCCATGAAGCATTGAAATTTGTAAATACCATCAGGAATTTTTTTAATATGCTTTCGCATCTGATTTTCAGAGCGTAACTTCAATTCTTCAATGACAAGAGAAACAGTTTCTTTTCCGTAGCGCTTTAGGAGTGACTCTAATCGTTTTTCACCAACCATTAATGAACCAACCTGAGAACGTAAATCGCCAACACGTTCTGCAGGAACCCTACAGTTTGCCATGATGAGATCAATGACTTCTTGATCATA
>CAYRXL010000268.1:0-1376 GCA_964428295.1 uncultured Alphaproteobacteria bacterium | reverse complement strand
GCATGATATGGGTTGGAGTAATTCTTATACCTTCCTGTTGAACTTCGGTCGCACTACTAGCAAACCCTCCAGGGACATAACCTCCTGTATCAGCCCAATGAGCTGAATTAGCTAAGTAACACCACAATTCACCTTCAAAGAAAAAAGGACGAACACACTTAACATCCATAAGATGTGTACCTCCCAGATATGGGTCATTAATAATTATAACGTCACCTTGTTTTAGATTCTTCCTACATTCAATTACTGAAAGTGTTGTTTCTTGCATAACCCCTGCGAAAAGTGGCAGGCTTCGTCTACCTTGAACAATTACTTCACCATTTTTACGATGATAAATACCATTAGCTCGATCCAAGGCCTCAGAAATTACTGATGAGAATGCTGTTTTTTCTTGTGCTAAATCCATTTCGTCGACAACCTGAATTAGTCCATTCTGTATCACAGCAAGTGTTACTGGATCAATTTGCATAGAGCTGTTTTTTAGTTTAAATAGTTATTTTCGACAGAGATACAGAGGTTACCAAACCTATCTATAAAACCTTTATCGTCTGGTTCAACAATGATTGTAGTATCTATCTGCTCAAAAATGGCTGGTCCGACAAATTGAGTGTCAACACCTAAATTATTTCGGTCATAAATTGGTGTATTATGCCATTTCCCATCAAAAAAGACTTGTCTAAAACCAATTTGGACATTTTCCAAACTCCCCCCCCCCCGAGTAAACATTTGCTCAAAATTTAGTCCTCGTCGATTACCAAGTAAAGTCGTACGAAGTGCCATTAACACCGGACGCATTCCTGGAAGTTCAGTCTCAAAACGCTTTTTATAACTTTCTAGGAAGTTTTGGAGAACAACTTTAGGATTAAAATGATGACCTTCGATTGGAATCCTAATTACATGTGATTGCCCAGCAAACATTAAGTCCGCTTCGTGTCTTACAGTTATATTTTCAATAAGCACTTTTTGACGTGTGATTATTTCCTTGCCGCGCATAGTTTGATCAAGAAGTATATTCTCACCATCGGTCTGAGAAACATCTTGAAGGAGACGTCCTACAGATTGTCCAAAATCATAACGAATATCAGCAACTACACAGCCCAAAGCTGAGTTAATACCTGGGAAAAGTGGAATAAGTATTTTGGGAATACCAAGCTCACGAGCAAGTGAGGAAGCATGGAGAGGGCCAGCTCCTCCAAAAGCAAAAAGGACAAAATCTCGAGGATCGTATCCCTTTTCAATTAAAACAAAACGGATAGCTCCTGCCATTGCATTGTTAGCAATAGCTAGAATAGCTGAAGCAGTTTCAACAACATTCAATCCAAGGAATTTCCCTATCTTATTTAATAAGCTTTTTTCAATATTCTCAAGATCAGGTT
>CAYRXL010000267.1:458-2586 GCA_964428295.1 uncultured Alphaproteobacteria bacterium | reverse complement strand
TCATTTACTATAATTATAATATGTGGTTACTGTTGTAATTATTTAGATATTAATGCATCTTTAATATTTCCCATATTAGGATTTATTATTATGTTAATTACTATAATTAAATTAAACATAAAATATATTTTTAAAAATATTGGTATTCTAAATATTATTATCTTTAACATATTAGGAATATTTATTAGTACAGTATATTATTTAGATTACAATTATCATCCATTATTTTATCAAAAAATTATTACAGGAGCATGGTCACATAGAGATCCAGTATGGTTTGCTACTATCGCTGGGATGTTTAAAACTTATAACGTTTCTAGCAATGGACTTGATGGATTAGTACCACTTTATTATCATGTATTCTCACATTTTATTAGTGGTTGTTTAAGTGGCTTATTAAACATAAATACATTAAATTTCTACAATATAGTATTTCCTATTATTATTATTCCATTGTTTTTTCTAACTTTTCTATACTGTGTAGAAAACATGAGTATATATTTTTCAAATAAATTTAATTACAAACAATCCAATGAAAATAATATTATCTTTTGGATTATTTTTATTGTACTATTTGCACTTCCAATACAATATCAATTGATCGGTTATTTAGGTGGTGAAAGATACCAATTTATCAATTCACAAAGTTATTGTGTAGCATTAATATTATGTTTTATCATTTTAAATCTAGTTTTTACTTATATTAATAATAAAAAAATATTTATTCATAAACCTTTTCAATTAATTACATACTCTTTAATACTTATCTTAATATATTTATTGGCATCATTATCCAAAATATCTTTTGTTTTTGTTATTGGATCTGTATATGGATATATATTTATTAGATTAAAACTTTTTAATAAATTATTTCATTTAATGACTATGTGTGGTTTTTTAATTGTAGTTATTATTGTATTTAAAAGTATTATATATACCGAAACTTTTTTAATGAATCCTCATCAAACTGAATCGAGTGAAGTATCCATAAAATCTTATATTATCTTTATATTCCCTACATTAATATATTTATTTTTAAAAATTTATTCATTAAATAAGATTAATAAAACTAAAATATCTGTAATGTTTTTGAATAAAGAATTACTTGATATTGAAGTCTTGATTTTATTAATGTTAATATTATTTCCATTTTCATTTCAATATTTTAAAGGTATACAGATATACCTATCGTATTTATTAATTATGTCTCATATGAATTTATTTTTAGTAAATATTTTTAAAACAAACAATTTTAATGTTGACATTTAACTTTAAAAAAATACTAGTAACATTATTAATTATATTTTTTTTATTTTCGTCAACTTTTAACATAATTTATTCATTAATTACATTTGTAGCCACTAATTTAAGTGTTAGAGAATCGTTTTATTTTAAAAATGATAAAAACCTTAAGGGTACTCATTCTGGTGGAAAATTATATGTAAAAACTACAAAAAATTATAAAATTGATATTATTCAGTTTAATTTTCAAAAACTATTTAATAGTTTTTTAAGTCTTAGTCAAATTCATATAGACAATACAAATTTTAAGAATGAATATCAATTTATTAATTTACTAAAAATAATTAATAAAAATGATAATAAATATAAAAGATCAACAGCTATTTATATTCCAAAAAATTTAGATGTGTATTGGAATCTTTCTTGTGATACACACATGATCCCTTTTGTTATTCCTGCTATTACAAATATTGCAATGATTGATGGTTTGCCATATAAAAAGAAGTCTTGTTATAATCACTTCTTGGATTATGGTTACAATACTTATTATATACGTAATAAATCACAAAGAAAAAAAATTACAGAAAATAACATGATTTGTATTATTGGTAAAAATAAAGGATTTAAAAGGATAATTGAAATTAATTATAATGTCACTACAAAATTTCAAATAATTGAACATTTATGTTAATATTAATTTTATCTATTAATTTTAATTATATATCTTGCAATCAATTCTAAAACGACTAGACAATATAATTACCATTGGAAATCAAAAACAAATATATTCTTATATTAGAAACTGCTGAGGATACAAATTATTTTATTAAACACCAAAAGCAAATATATCCTAACCTGGTCGACAATTAGGGTTGGCGGCATGAGG
>CAYRXL010000267.1:0-448 GCA_964428295.1 uncultured Alphaproteobacteria bacterium | reverse complement strand
AATATGATGTTTTGTCTACTGAACCTAACATTTTAATTAAGTTGTACGAGAATAATATTAAATATATTACAACTGCTAAAATTATTAAAAAAAATGATTATACTAAAATTAATAAACAAGCTTTAAAATATTATCATATTGCTCAAAAATTAATTTTTAAACATTTAGATAAACAAATTAAACCTGTTATTAAAAACATGTTAGTATATTATTTATTTTTTGCTATATATACGATAGTTTGGAATATTCAATTATTAAAAAAATTATTATCAAATGGTTCTTATACATGTTTTTTATCTTTTCAAGGTGTTAGTATTTCTAGTCCTTCACCTTGGTTTAATCAAAATCATAATCTGTTTCATAAAATACTTTTAACATACAAAAATGAATTTAATTACGAGCATATTATTTTAAAAAATAAAGATCACCAAAAAATTCATATTAAAAC
>CAYRXL010000266.1:1247-2605 GCA_964428295.1 uncultured Alphaproteobacteria bacterium | reverse complement strand
CATTATATAGAATATAAGGAGAAAAGTTTTATAATAATTAAATGAAAAATGAAGTTTTTAGATTTTGGATACAAAAAGTATCACAAAATATCTGGCTTCATCATCACAACTCAAAGGAATTAAAACAAAAATTTGTAATATTTTTCTTATTAAATATAATAATTTTACCAGTTTTCTTTTTTTCCTTTAAGAAAAATAATTTTTTAGAATTTATATGTTTATTAACATTATTTATTGCAAATGATATTATTATCTTATTTTTTTTAAAAAAGGTTATTAAACATGATATAGCTAAAAATAGATATAATATTTTTTTAGAAGAAATAAATCAAGAATTATATTTATCTTCAGAAGATATTCTAAGTTTTTTATTGTATAAAAAGTTAGAATTGGATAAACTAATAAAAACAAGTCCTAGATTATCACAATCTGTTTTAGAAAAATATAAAAAGAAATTTAATAAAAATACTTTAATTTCTGATTTTTCTAAAATTCCTCCAAAATATAATTTATATAGCAAGATGATATTAATAAGATATTTTAATATATGGAAATCGCACCTGAAGAAACAACAATGTAATGCATATTATTTAGGACCATTTTATGGAAATAGAAAATTTTTTTTTGAATTTCAGAATGTTAAATTGGGAAATAATGATATTGAGATTAGTATTGAATAAATATATTAGATAAGTATATATGTCTCGTTCATTACACGCTCGCAAAGGTATAGCTAAATTAACAGCATTGCCCAATTGTACCAATATGGGAGGCGCTGGTGGTTTTACAGGTTCTTCAGTTACAACTTCAAAATTATGTCACGTTCGCAATCGCCATGGTAAAAGAAAAGACTGTGTAACATGTCAGATGGGGGTGGGCGGACCTGTTGCAGGTTCTAACCAATTATTTTGGATTGCGCCAGGATCCTTCCTCCAACCCAGAGGACAATTCAACGCACTTTCAGCAAGAAGAACACGTCTTGTTCAAGGTCAAAATTGCTCTTCACCTGAAAATGCAGTTCCGTGTACAGGTGGTGGAAATGCGGGCCAAAGCCCACAAGGACCTTTTGGAAGCTAATTTTTTAATATTTTTCTAATATATAATGCCACGCGTATTAAAGATAGATTCAATTACTCACCAGCCCATTTGCAAAAGCGCAGGCGCTGGGGGATTTTTAGGAACTTCGGTAAATATCATGAAATGCCACAATAAAGCTCGTTTAGGTTTAAGTACACAGTGCTTCAGATGCCGTATCCCAGTTCTTGGGATCGATAAACAGGTGGGATGCACCAACACATCAGGTTACGTCTGCGGTCAGGTTGGTGGTGTAAACGCCAATGGAACAAAGGGTTACCAAC
>CAYRXL010000266.1:0-1227 GCA_964428295.1 uncultured Alphaproteobacteria bacterium | reverse complement strand
GTATTTGGAATCCTGAAATAAAGACCGAATTAATTCGCGATTCAAAGAAGTTATCTGCTCGCAAAAGACAAATTGCATATGATTTTATAAAGGAAAATGCTATAGATTATGTTGTAGCATGGGAAGATGAAAAAACGATAGATAAAATAAATATTTTACAAGCCACTCAATCAGCAATGCATAAAGGAATAAGAGAATTATTGGTTCGTCCTTCCCATCTATTGGTTGACGGACATTATTTTAAAGCATATGTTGATGAAGATGGACGAAATATCCCCCATACTTGTGTTGAAGGTGGAGATAATGAATATATAAGTATAGCTGCGGCGTCTATTTTGGCCAAAGTAGAACACGATAAATATATTGAAGATATGTGCGATAAATATGAAAATCTAGACGAGTTCTATGGTTTGAGAAGTAATAAAGGATATGGAACAAAAAAACATATGGACGGTATTAAAAAATATGGAGTGTCAGAATGGCATAGAAAATCATTTCGCCCGTGTCATCAGTCTATTGAAAAAATTGAACATACTTTTTATAAAAGTATTAGTTAAAAATGTCCAGTATAAGTCTATATATTCCTTATGTTTTTAAAAACATAAATCGCCATAAAATTGTTTTTACATTTAATTTACTTAAATTGGGCGGTATAGAACGCGTTGATCTTATCCCCCACCCACACCATCCTCACGTCCAGCAGGCGTTTGTTCATATGTATAATTTTAATGATCAAAAACATCCTCACTTTCGTAAAAGACTGAATAAAGGAGAAATAATTAAAATAGTGTATGATGATCCTTGGTTTTGGAAAGTGAGCAAAAGTCGTTCTCCTAAGCCGCCCCCCAAAATTCCACGGTGGCCTCATATAATTTTTGAGCCAAAAGGTATTTCACCATTAGCTCCTTTTCATCCTACAAATAAATTTCCGGATCAAGGTTGTGGTGTCCTAGATCCCATTTTTACAATTGGACGGCACTAAAAAATTGATTTAAAAACTTTTGATCAACTTTTATTAAAAGTTGATATGTCTTTTCAAAGAGGAAAGAATATAGAATATAATGGAATGTCTTTTTCTATGGCGTGGTTTGATCATAAAATAAAAATTTGGAAAACATATTATCGTAAATTTAATTTATCCCAGAAATACAATAGATTAGTTGGGCAGTATACTCAAAATCTATATTTTGATGAAAAAATGAATTTGAAAGAAAATTCCTGCAAATT
>CAYRXL010000265.1:0-2610 GCA_964428295.1 uncultured Alphaproteobacteria bacterium | reverse complement strand
AGAATGTCCTGGGTCTCCTCTTAAAACATCTATCAGCTCAATTCCTTCTAGTTGGGACAACTGTAAAGGAGAGATTACTTTCAAGGATAATCCTTATCATGGAAGCCTACCTATATATTTTAAAGGGGACAAATATGATGGAGAATGGAAAAATGGTGAAATGCATGGTCGAGGAACTTACATTTGGGTATCAGGGCATGTGTTTAAAGGAGAATTTAAAGATGGTTTGATTGATGGCAAGGGAAAATTTACGTCAGCATACGACAACATAAATTATATAGGAAAATGGCAAAATGGTTACAGCCCTTTATAGCAAGAAGATAAAAATAAACACAAGATATATATAAAATATGACCCAGAAAAACACAAAAAAGAACTGCTAACAAACAATGCATTGCCACTATGTAAAGGCTCACCAATATATACTTTTGATTATGCAAAAACATTTAAGTTTAAATGGTCTGGCTTGCCTAAATGGAATAAATGTTATGGGGCTATAGTTTATAATGGGTATAGCAGAAAAATAAATCCACAAAATAAATACATGGGGGAATGGAAAGAAGGTCTTTATCATGGAATAGGAACTTATTTTTTTACTGACCCTCGCTATAATTTAAATACTGAAAATATGCCCCATTATATTGGTGAATGGAAACTTGGAAAAAGACATGGTAAAGGTAAAATATATAATAATTATTCTGTACAAGAGGGAATTTGGGAACAAGGACACCATTTAGTTGGGAGTGCTTGGTGGTATGAAAGTAGAGATAGAGAGGCTACTAAGAAAAAATTAAATGACACTGTCCTAGCTTATGAAAGTGTTCCATATGATAAAAATAATTTTCAAAAAAAGAAAACTGAAAAAAAAGAACAAAATACTATAGTAGCTGATAATAACAATCGTCAAAATGAACAAAATCAAAAAGCTGTAGAAAGAGAACGAAGGAAAAGAGAGCTAGCTGAAAGAGAAAAAGAACAACTGGAAAAAGAACTAGCAGAACTAAAGGCAAAAAAGAAAGAAGAAAAAGAAAATGTTGCTTCTGATACCAAACCTCCTCAAATAGCAATTACTTCCTCTAATGTTGAAGACAAACAAGGTATTATAGAAGGAGTAGTTTTAGATAATATTGAAGTAGCTGAACTAACTATCAATGGAGAGCAAGTAAAATTTGATAAAGAAGGTAATTTTAGTTATTCAACTTTCATACCTCAGAATGGGAAAGAGTTAATTTTACAAGCTACAGACTCTAAAGGCTTATCAAATGAAAAAATTGTAGCTTTACAAAGAAAAGAAATATCAACAGAAAGGATACTTAGTTTTACAGAACTTAATCCTTTAAAACTTAAAGGTAAGAAGAATGAAAATGCATTTGCTTTAATTATCGGAGTGAATAATTACTTATATGCACCAAATGCTCTATACGCCGATAGAGATGCTTCTTACTTTGCAGATTTTGTAACTAATGTGATGGGTATTACAAGAGAAAACATTAAAACCTTGAGCAATACTAAGGCTAGTCAAACTGAAATCAAGATAGCACTTAAGAGATGGTTAAAAGGATACAGTGCTCCAAATAAATCTGATATTTTTGTCTTCTTTGCAGGACATGGACTAGCTAGTACTGATGGCAAAGAACTCTATCTCCTACCTTACGATGGTGAACCAAGACTTCTAGAGGATACTGCCCTTCTACGTTCTGACATATTTAATACCATCAAAAACATGAATCCTAGATCTGTTACTGTGTTTCTTGATGCTTGCTATTCTGGCCAAACTAGGGAAGAAAATATGATACTTGCTGATGCCAGACCTATCACTATTGCTTACGAAGAAGATAGTGTGCCAGAGGGCTTTACTATCTTTAGTGCCTCTAGTGGTTCAGAGATATCAGGAAGCCTTCCTGAAGCATATCATGGCTTATTCAGCTACTTCCTGATGAAGGGTTTGGAAGGAGATGCAGATAGTAATAATGATAAAAAGATTACTACAGGAGAGCTTCATAACTATGTGTATTCCAATGTTACCAGACAAGCCATAAGGTTAGGTAGAGAACAAACACCTCAGCTTCAGGGTGATGAAGACAGGGTTTTAGTGGAGTTTAATTAAGTATAATGGTTTTTTTCTAATCTATAAGCTTAAAGAGAATTAAAAAGATTCCAAATATAGTAAGGATATTTTTTACTTACAAAGTTGTACCTCTTCTTTCATAACAACTTAAATCTTTATAAATTTTAGAATTAATTAAAAACCAATCAAGTGATTCTTTATATTGCCTACTCACATTTGGTGAGACAGAAACTCCTGGTTCTCCAGATAATGCTTGCTTTTCTTCAAGTGCAAAAAGTATTTTACTTATCTCTATTAAATCTTTCTTGGTTTCTATACATATTTTATCTATTTTCAATTCTAAGGTGTTAGCAAATGCAAAACCATTTACCAAAAATAAAAGCACTAAAAAATATTTCATTACTCCTCCCAAAGTTAATTAAAATATAATACTAACTAATTATATATATCCCTGCAAGATTCCGCACTGATAGTTTTTGATTAGATATATTGAATGTGGTATTTTCATAAGAACGGTAAAAAAGGAGAAAAACTATGAAAGA
>CAYRXL010000264.1:1285-2614 GCA_964428295.1 uncultured Alphaproteobacteria bacterium | reverse complement strand
TTGTATTTTTTAGAATTTGTGAAACAATGGCATTTTGACCAGGTACTTTAAATGTTGGAGCAATATCATTCCAAGGTTTTAGAACAAATCGTCTCTCTGATAATCTTAAATGTGGTATTTCCAATAATTTACTTTTAATTTGCAGACAACCATAAGCCAAAATATCAACATCTAACACACGTGGCATATTTCTTTGATTATTATTATTTTTTCTTCCTACTTCTTGTTCAATTCTTTTAACTACATTCAATAAATCCAAGGGTATTAAGTTGGTTTCAATTTCAATTACCATATTAAAATATTCTTCTTGATCTGTATAATACATGGCAGGTGATTTATAAACATGAGATTTATCCTTAACCCAAATATGAGGATGTGAATTTAATTTACCAATACCCTATTTCAGATTTTCATAACGATTACCTAAATTTGAACCTAAACCTAAAAATATGCCTTGCTCTTCAGACACAATTAACAACCTCAACTTCTACAGAATCAAAATTTCCATTAATTGGGGCATTTGGTTTACGTATTACTACTTTACATTTATCCACCTTATATTTATCTATAATTGCAGCTGATATTTTGTTTGCAAGATATTCAATTAAATTATATTTGCTTTGGAAAAATATGGTTTTTACCTCGTCATATATGTCGGAATAATTTGTAGTATTATTTATATTATCTAAGATTAGCTCATCACAAGTTGAGGAGACTTCAATATCAATTTCAAATAACTGTCCATCAAATTTTTCTTTTGCATCAACACCGTGGTATCCAAACAACTGCATATTATTTATTCTAATTTTACTATTCATTCTTCTTTAAAATAACAAATACTTCTTTCCCTCGCCGTCTTTTAATTGATAATTTTGACTCTTCTTTCTTAACTAAAGTAAAATATTTTGAAAACATTGCAATTGTGGAATTAAATTCAACTCCAAAAGGTGGTCCATCCAAATCAAGCTCTTTGTCAATTGGGAATAATATACCAACAAAATGCCCAGATGGTTTTAATAGATGATTCACTATATGAATATAATGTATCCTTTTATTTGGATCAATTGCACAATAACATGTATACTCTAATACAATATCGAATTTCTCATAATATAATTTATCTAAATTAAAAATATCGGCACATATAATATTAAGATTCAAATTTTTCTTTTTTGCAGCTTTTTTCATATTATTAACAGCAGATAATGCAAAATCTATCGCTGTAACTTTATGACCTTTTTCTGCAAAATAGAGTGCATACCAACCATTCCCTGCTCCAAGGATGCAAATTGATAAAGATTATTTTTGTGAGTGTATCCAATTTTTAAA
>CAYRXL010000264.1:0-1275 GCA_964428295.1 uncultured Alphaproteobacteria bacterium | reverse complement strand
CACCTAGATCCCAAGGCATTTCTCCAGTATTATAAAATTTTTCCCAATATTTTGGTTCCAAACGATGAATTGAGGGATTATCTGCTTTATGCATATAAATAGATAAAATATTATTAACTATTTGGAATTAAAAATAAATAAATCTTTCTTTTTCTGTAAACATAAATATGAAATAACAATTTATTTATGTGGATAATATATTTCTATTAAAATACTCTATGTAAATAGAAATCAATAATCACTTTAGAATAAACTAACATTTTCTGCCTCCTGACCTCGATGCCCCTGGGTGACGTCAAACTTAACTCTAAGATTTGTGACCATTTTTTGACCTTTACGAACGTTAGCTATATTAAAAAAATAATCATCACCATCATCACCTTCAATAAAGCCCCACCCAGCATCTTGTTCCCATAATTTAATTGTACCAGTAATCATATATTACCTATTCTGTCTCATTCTGAAATTTAAAGCCTATGCTCACTGTTTCAAATTCACTAGGAAAATCATAACCATCCCTTTCAGGGTAATGCATTATTGTATTTATATTGTCCCAAGTTACTACAAAATTTGCTGCTATATTTTCTCGATTTTGTTTCTTTAGAGGTAAAGGTTTACCTGATTTATCATTACCATGTATAATCACAATTCCAGGGTGCTCTAACCATATACCTAATTGGTCGTAACCTTTCAAAAGAAAATGGCCTGTTGGTTTATCAATACCAATGTCTTTATACCTTTCATAATTAGAAAAGGATACAAAAACAATATCTCCTATTAATTCATCAAGTCTTATCATATTATATTAATTCTAATAAAAATAAAAAAGGGGAAATACTTCCCCTTTTGCTAGTGTGAAATATTTATTTCTATTTTTTCTTTTCATCTTCTTCGACAGGTGGAAAAACTGTTGTATTTAATGTATTTATATCATCCTGTATTGTTGAAATGGTCTGCTTCATATCACGAACAGTACGATTTGTTGCCCTTTTATATGTTTCAAAACTATCCTCAAGATTTCTTACATCATCCTTAACTCTATCTATTTTTCTAGTTAATGTTTCTTCTAATTGCTCTATAATAAACTTAACCTCTTCAAATACAATATCTATTGAATCCATTTGCGCAGTATAGGCAGCATAATGCGCATGAGTTTCTTTTTGTAAAGTTTGTACATGCTTACTGGTACCAATCCACTTTTTCTCTAATCTATCGTATATTTCAACAGTTGAGTTGACATCACCGGAATGGTCATTATCTTTATTTGCTAATTGG
>CAYRXL010000263.1:1679-2622 GCA_964428295.1 uncultured Alphaproteobacteria bacterium | reverse complement strand
CCCTCTCAGGCTTAAAGGTTCTATAGTTTATTGTTTCAGGTTTTTTTACCTCTCCAAAAGACCATGATCTTATTTTGTCAGGACTAGCTATGCCTATTCTAATACCATCAAAATCGTTAGTTTTAGAAACTTTACTAAAAGCTTTTAAATTATTTTTCATTTAATAACTCCATTTAACCTAGCATTATTTATTTTCTTCAATTTGATTTTCAGTAGTTCCTTCCAACTCAACATCCAAACATAAAGCCTGAATTTCTTTTACTAAAACGTTGAATGATTCTGGGACTCCTGCTTCAAAATTATTTTCCCCTCTAACTATTGATTCATAAACCTTACTTCGACCTGCAACATCATCTGATTTCACGGTCAACATTTCTTGTAGTGAATAGGAAGCACCATATGCCTGTAGCGCCCAAACTTCCATTTCACCAAATCTTTGCCCTCCAAATTGAGCCTTGCCTCCCAAAGGTTGTTGTGTAACCAAGCTGTAAGGTCCAATTGATCTAGAATGAATTTTATCGTCAACTAGGTGGTGAAGTTTTAGCATATAAATATAACCAACCGTAACAGATCTTAAGAATTTTTCCCCTGTCCTTCCATCTATCAAGTTTACTTGTCCAGATTTATCAATTTCTGCCAAGTCAAGCATTTTTTCTATATCAGACTCTCTAGCTCCATCAAAAACTGGCGTGGCTAATGGCAACCCCTCTTTTATACTATCAGAAATTTCTAAAAGTTCTAAATCCGAAAGTTTAGATATTCTATCCTCATATGTATCTTTATTAATACTTTTCTTTAAAAAACTTCTAATTTCTGTCGCTTTATTTTCCAATTTAGCAATATTGGAATTCAATAATTTGCTGATTTTTTTGCCCAAACCAGCTGAAGCCCACCCTAAATGAGTTTCCAGTATCTGCCCTACATTCATTCTAGATGGGACTCC
>CAYRXL010000263.1:0-1669 GCA_964428295.1 uncultured Alphaproteobacteria bacterium | reverse complement strand
AGTTCCATCCTCTAAATGTGGCATGTCCTCTATAGCAGCAATACGAGAAATTACTCCCTTATTACCATGTCTACCTGCCATTTTATCTCCTGGTTGTAGTTTTCTTTTCACTGCTACAAAAACTTTTACCATTTTTAAGACCCCTGGCAAAAGATCGTCTCCAGATTGAATTTTTTCTACTTTTTCATTGAATATCTCAGTTAAATTTTTTAAAGCAGACTCCATTTCAGTTTTTAAGTTTTCCAAGCTACTCATAGTTTTTTGATTCTTTGTTGAAATTTTCCAAAGATCTGTTAGAGACACATCATCCAAAACCCGTTCTGTTAAAACATCACCCTGTTTAAGATTCTTTACACCTGAGATCATATGTTTTCCAATCAATAAACTCTTTAGTCTCTGGTATGTATTTTCCTCAATTATCCTTTGCTGATCATCTCGATCCAAAGAAAGTCGGTCTATTTCTTCTCTTTCTATAGCTAAGGCACGCTCATCTTTGTCTACTCCTCTCCTAGAAAACACTCTAACCTCTACAACAGTTCCAGACACACCAGGAGGCAATTTTAAAGAAGTATCTCTGACATCAGCAGCTTTCTCTCCAAAAATAGCTCTCAATAGTTTTTCTTCTGGAGTCATAGGAGTTTCTCCTTTAGGTGTGACTTTTCCTACTAAAATATCATTAGCTCCTACTTCTGCACCTATGTAGACAATTCCAGCTTCATCTAAATTTTTAAGAGATTCCTCTCCTACATTGGGTATATCTCTCGTAATCTCTTCTGGCCCTAGTTTAGTATCACGCGCCATTAATTCAAATTCTTCTATATGAATTGAAGTAAATACATCATCCCTAACTATTCTTTCTGAAATAAGCACAGAATCCTCATAATTATATCCATTCCATGGCATAAAAGCCACTAGGACATTTTTTCCTAAAGCAAGCTCTCCTCTATCAGTGGCTGGTCCATCAGCTATAACATCTCTAGCTTCAACCCTATCGCCTATCTTTACCAAAGGCCTTTGATTTATAGCTGTATTCTGATTAGATCTTTGAAATTTCAGTAAATTATATATATCCACTCCCAAGGTAACATCATAATTATCCTCATCCGTATGTCTAATCACTATTCTTCGGGCATCCACCTGCTCAACAAATCCTCCTCGTTTAGCAACAACAGCAGCAGAAGAATCTCTCGCTACTATATCTTCCATTCCAGTTCCTACCAATGGTGATTCAGTCCTAACCAAAGGAACAGCTTGTCTTTGCATGTTAGAACCCATAAGTGCTCTATTTGCATCATCATTTTCTAAAAATGGTATAAGAGAAGCTGCTACCGAAACTAACTGTTTAGGAGAAACATCCATATAATCAATAGACTCTGGGGATGCCATTATAAAATCACCATCTTTTCTACAAGACACCAAATCTCTTACGAATTTATTACTTGTTGTAAGAGGTGCATTAGCTTGTGCAATAGTGTATTTTACCTCTTCTATAGCCGATAGGTATATAACATCTTCAGACACCTTTCCCTTATTCACTTTCCTATAAGGGCTCTCTATAAAACCGTACTTGTTTACTCTAGCATATGTGGCCAAACTATTTATTAAACCTATGTTAGGACCTTCAGGTGTCTCAATTGGACATATCCTTCCATAATGGGTTGGATGAACA
>CAYRXL010000262.1:970-2637 GCA_964428295.1 uncultured Alphaproteobacteria bacterium | reverse complement strand
GTCCCCGTGATTGGCAAATGCTTGAGCATGGGCCGGAAGTTGGCAGGTCAGTTGCTGGTAAACCTCACCGCCGACGACAAATTCACCTCGTCCGATTCCGGGTCCTACCCACGCCAACAACTCCTGCGGTTCTGCGACCAACGCTGTCAGTCCTGATTCGATCACACCTGCTACAAGTCCCCGCCAGCCCACATGTAACAAACTAACGAACCTGCCGAGCTTGTCCGTCAAGAAAAGAGGCATGCAGTCAGCAGTCAGAACAGCGCAGACAACGCCCACCTGCCGAGAAAAACTGCCGTCGGCTATACACTCTCTCTGGTAGGACTCAGCTTGTACTACCCGCTTTCCATGTGCCTGCCGTAACCAGATTGGCTCAGACGGCAATCCCAATTCGCCTGCCAGACGGATGCGATTTTCGTTGACGGCGGCCCGATCATCCCCTACATGAGTGGAAAGATGCAGACTATTAAAGGCTCCCGCACTCACTCCGCCGGTTCTGAGAGTTGTGAGCGCCTTTACATGTGTCGGGGCCGACCATTGGGCTACTTGGCTCTTGATTCCGGAGTCGCTCACAATATGTTGTATTAAATCGGGAGTACTTCGAGCAATTGCTGAAAATCTTGTGGCAGGGTGCTTTCCCAGGTAAGTCTCCTCCCTGAATTCGGATGTATTATGGATAATTCTGTCGCATGTAAAGCCTGCCGACGAAACGACCGCAACTGCGAAGCAAGCTCGGTGCTGGCGCGCGGTGGCATGCGAAGACGACCACCATATAACGGATCTCCTACCAATGGCAGCCCGACATGTGCTAGATGCACGCGAATCTGATGTGTCCTGCCCGTCTCTAATCGAACTCGCAACAAGGTGTGGAAATTGTAACGCCCCTCTATTCGAAAATGCGTGACCGCCGGTTTCCCCTTGTTGGATACCATCATTCGCCGCCGATCCTGCAGGTGGCGGCCAATCGGTTCATCAACTGTGCCTCCAGCCACGGGTCGACCATGCACCAACGCCAAGTAGTATCTTTGTATAGATCGGGCTTCCAGATCTTTAATAAGCTTCTGCCGCGCATTTTCCGTGCGGGCCACAACCAATAGACCTGTAGTCGCCTTGTCAAGACGGTGCACAACACCCGCGCGGGCCAGAAGCTGGTTTTCCGGATAATGATGGAGTATGGCATTTGCCAGCGTGGCGGCCGGGTTGCCAGCACCAGGGTGAACTACCAGTCCGGCTGGTTTGTCGATCACCACAATCTCGCCATCTTCATACACCACATGCAAAGGCAGGGATTGTGGCTGCCACTCCTGCGGCTGCTCCTTTGGTACCAATAAGTGGATTCGCTCACCACCTCGCACGATCTGCCGTTGTGAAGGCACTAACCCTTCCATCGTCATTCGACCATCGCGAAGCCAATTCTGCAACTGTGAGCGGGAATACGGCGGAAACAATGATGCCAGCACTTTATCCAAGCGTCGCCCGGCAGCATGGGCGGGAATCATCGCAGTAAGGTTTTTCTGTCCGTTCATTTTCAAACCTGTGTTCAACCCAGCGGACTGGCAGCAGCAGTATAATTCACCTGGTATCTGCTTCTTTCGTTACGTACATTGCGCCTACTGTTCAAAGTTACACTACTCTTCGCAATCATTTTAGAGGCGGGTTGAGCCAGT
>CAYRXL010000262.1:0-960 GCA_964428295.1 uncultured Alphaproteobacteria bacterium | reverse complement strand
AGCAGCAGTATAATTCACTTGGTATCTGCTTCCCTGTTACATACTTTGCGCCTATTGTCCAAAGTTACCCTGCTCTTCGTAGTTTTGTTAGTTGTGGGCTGTGCCAATATCGAGAAACCCGCTAACTGGACTGTCGAAGAATTCCACGCCAAGGCTCGAGCGCATCTCGACGCGGGAGAGTGGGAACAAGCGATTGACTATTACCATCAACTCGAGCGACGTTATCCCTACGGAAAATTCGTTGAACAATCCCAGCTAGAAGTGATCTACGCCTATTACCGTAACCGTGAACCCGAGCTTGCGATCTCCTCAGCAGACCAGTTTATCCGACTGTATCCGACCCACCCTCGGATTGATTACGCCTACTACTTGAAGGCGTTATCCATTTTCCAGTCATCTACATCCCTGCTGGACCGTCTCTCGCGGGTCGATCCGAGCAAACGGGACCCTGGGCCTGCACGAGAATCCTTTGAGGCCTTTCGAGCACTCATTACCCTGTTCCCGCAAAGTTCTTATGCGGGAAATTCGCGTCAACGCATGGCTGAGATACTCGATCTCATCGCGCAGCATGAGATCAATATTGGCCGTTATTACCTACGACGGGGCGCACACGTCGCTGCCCTTAACCGGGCGAAATACGTCATTGAGCACTACCCAGACGTATCAGTAGTGGAAGATGCACTCGGGATCATGGTCGTGGTGTACAAGAAAATGGGATTCGATAAGCTGCTGGACGATACTATCCGAATTCTTCAACAGAGCTACCCGAGTAGTATCTATCTTTCGCCAGGTTCGAAATGATTTGTTCCGGAATGCTGTACAGCGTATGGCGCGATCCACAAGCCGCTATTGCTCCGCTCTTTCCCGGTTTCAGCCAAATGCAGAGGTTATTGGATAGCGACGGTCCCGACCAAATGCACGCTCACTGATTCGAACTCCCGGTGCGGCTTGCCGCCTCTT
>CAYRXL010000261.1:2257-2654 GCA_964428295.1 uncultured Alphaproteobacteria bacterium | reverse complement strand
TGATTTTTTTGCAAGATTAAAAAGAATACAGGGTTTTAATGTTTATTTTTTAACAGGCACTGATGAGCATGGGCAAAAAGTACAAGAAGCAGCAAATAAAAATAAAACTACCCCAGATAAACATGTTGATGAATATGTAAAAAGATTTAAAAATGCTTGGGGAAAAATTGATATCAAATATACTGATTTTATAAGGACTACTGAAAAACGTCATAAAGACAGAGTATTAGATATTCTAAATTATCTATATTCCAAAGGTGAAATTTATCAAAATGAATATGAAGGTTTATATTCAGTATCTGAAGAAAGGTTTATAACTGAAAGAGAGTATGAAGAAGGTGATTTTAGAGAAATAAAAAAATTAAAAGAAAAAAATTATTTTTTTAAGATGTCAGCA
>CAYRXL010000261.1:0-2247 GCA_964428295.1 uncultured Alphaproteobacteria bacterium | reverse complement strand
TTTAGATAAGCCATTGTCTGATTTATGTATATCAAGACCAAAAAAGAGATTGCAATGGGGTATTGAACTTCCATTTGATAAAGATTATGTAACATACGTATGGTTTGATGCTTTATTAAATTACATTACTGCAATTGGCTGGAATTCAGATGATGAAAAATTCAATAGATATTGGCCTGCAGATTATCATCTTATGGCAAAAGACATATTAACAACTCATTGTGTCTATTGGCCTACAATGTTAATGGCATGCAATATAAAACTTCCAAAGACTATTTTTGCTCATGGATGGTGGCTATTAGATGATATGAAAATGTCAAAATCTTTAGGTAATACAATCAAGCCGCTTGAATTAGCAGATAAATTTGGATCTGATGCATTGAGATACTATCTAATGAGGAATATGGTTTTAGGCCAAGATGCATCCTTTACCTTAGATTCATTTATAGATAGATATAATGCAGATTTAGCTAATGATTTTGGGAATTTAGTAAATAGAATTTTAATACTAATAGATAAAAATTTTAATAGCTGTATACCAAAACCAAATGAATATGATAATGATGATCTTAACTTAATTGCTAAATGTAAAGAAATACCAAATCAAGTTATTGAAAATTATAATGATTTTAAAATTCATGATGCATTAGATTTAATCATGAATTTGTTTAGATTTTTAAATAAATATCTAGAAATAAAAGCACCTTGGAAATTAGTTAAAGAAAATGAGATTGGTAAGCAAAAAGCTGCAACAACACTTTATATTGCTGCAGATATTTTAAAAATTGGGGCAATACTTATAAGTCCAGTTATGCCAAACAAATCAAAAACTATAAATAAATATTTAGGTATAAATAAAACAAAAGACCTTTCTTTTGGGAAATTGACTCCTGAAACTAAAATAACTAAACCTGAAAATTTATTTCCCCGTATAGATGAGTTTAATTGATACTCATTGTCATATATACTATGATAAATATAAAGATGATTTATCAGAAGTAATTGATAGATCAATAAAACATAATATATCTAATATTATTTGCGTTGGTGTTGATATTAAAACATCTAAACAATCTATTGAAATTGCAGAAAAATATGATATGGTTTATGCAACGGCTGGATATCATCCACATGAATCAAAAGAAACACAAATCAATTATTTAGAACAATTAAAAAAAATATTATCTCATAACAAAGTAATAGCTGTAGGTGAAATGGGATTAGATTATTTCTATAAAATATCAGATTCTAAAATTCAAAGAAGAATCTTTAGAGAACAATTAGAATTAGCAAGAGAACTTGATATGCCTGCAATAATTCATAACAGAGAATCAGATGATGATTTATTAAATGATATTAAATCATCTAAAATAACAAAAGGTGTTATACATTGCTTTGCAAGTAATTTAGATTTTGCATATAAAATTTTAGATTTAGGATTACATATTTCTTTTACAGGAATGATTACATTTGTTAAAGAACTACAAGATGTAGTTAAGGAAATTCCACTACATAAAATAATGGTTGAAACAGATTCTCCTTATCTTGCACCTATTCCTCATAGAGGTAAACGAAATGAACCCTACATGGTAAATTTTATTGCTGAAGAAATTGCAAAAATTAAAGGTTTGACTTTAGAAGAAGTGGCAGAAACTACAACAAAAACAGCAAAGGATTTTTTTGGAATCTAATCAATTTATACCCATTCGAAAATCATGGGGCCAAAACTTTATTAATGATAATAATACTATTAATAAAATAATTAAAATAATTGATCCTAAAAAAAATGAGCATATTATTGAAATTGGCCCAGGCAAAGGAGCTCTCACACTACCTATTAGTAAAAAAGTAAAAAAAATAACAGCAATTGAGATAGATCCATTATTAACTAATTTTTTAGAATTAAAAAAAATATCAAATATACAAATCATAAATTTTGATTTTTTAAAATATAAATTAAATCTTAAATCAAGTACAAAAATAATTGGAAATCTTCCCTATTATATATCAAGTCCAATTATATTTAAATTACTTAAAAATAAGGATGTTTCAGAAATTATAATAATGGTACAAAAAGAACTGGGGAAAAGAATATGCGCTAAACCAAATACTAAAGATTATAGTAGGATTAGTGTTTTATGTCAAGCTATTTGCAATGTTAATTATGAATGTGATATATCAAAAAATATTTTTATTCCTAAACCAAAAGTAGATTCGTGCATAATTAAATTAAAAAGGAATGGTTCT
>CAYRXL010000260.1:559-2657 GCA_964428295.1 uncultured Alphaproteobacteria bacterium | reverse complement strand
CGGTAATACGTCATACGAAATGCAGCAGAGCGTCTCTGGTGAACGGCGATGGATAATGTCCCGGATAAGGATCTCGTGTTCGGGGTTGGCAAAAGAGTTGAGAAGGCATACAGCGATGGCTTCGACATTTTCTTTTAATAATCGATCGACCGCGCGTTCTGCCTCCGCCGGATCGAGAGGTTGACGAACCACTCCGCGCACGTTGATGCGTTCGGGCACTACAACCCGTAAATATCGTTCCACGAGAGTTGGCGGTTTAACCCATGCCATGTCGTACAGGCGTGGCATTCGGAGATTTCGTATTTCGAGGACATCGCGAAATCCCTGAGTTGTGATTAATCCTGTCTTGGCACCCTTAAGTTCAAGAATTGCATTAGAGGCCACAGTCGTTCCGTGCAATATTTCCGAAACATTGTCACCACTGATTCCTTGTTCTTCGAATACATCACTGAGTCCGTCTGCAATAGCCTTGGCATAGTTAGACACACTGGAGGAAATCTTTTTCGTGTGTAACTCACCGTCGGGGCCCAGGAAGACGATATCAGTAAATGTGCCGCCGATGTCGGCGCCGACTCGAAACTGTGCCATCACTCTTTACTCCAATCCCAATCAGAAAATGTAGAATTGCTCAGCGAATTGCTTGGCGCCATTTGGCTGCAAGTGCTGGCGGGTCTTCACGTAGTACGTCTGGCACCTCTGCCCAGCCCCGCAGCTGAGAGATTTCGGCTCGAAGGACTTCGGTCTATTCAGCGTCTACTGTCCAATGATCCATGTCGATGACGACACCGTATTCGTTTTCGGCAGTGGTTGAGCTGATCATCTCATTGCGGACATCACGAAGGACCGCTGTCGGATCACGATCTAATGGATCGCCCCAACCCGCGGCGCCGGCTAATTCGTGGCGCAAGACATCTCCACGTTTCATTGTCATAGTCAATTTTGCAGTCACTGGGTGGTCATTTTGACCGGTTGGATTGATAAAATTTAATGACGGTTTTCCTGGATAGCCACCGTAGAGTCCGTAGGGCCGGAAATCTCTTCGATCAGATCGGACTTGCAATACTGCTTCTTCTTCCAGGAGCCTGTAATCACGGCGGTAGGGAGTGCCCCCACGATATTTTCCGGCGCCGGCCTTATCTGGGACGAACTCGTAGGAGAGAATTTCGATCGGGTGCTCAGCCTCAGTGATTTCCACTGAAGTCGACGCCATGTTGGCTCCCATGTTGGAGTTACCATCGAGTCCATCTGAAAATGGACGCCCGCCCCATGTGCCACAGGTAAAGTCAACGTAAATGAAGGGGTTCCTGTCGTTGTCGTAACCACCAATCGAAATGCCGGTGTTGCCGCCGTCTGAGGCGGCAAACACCTTGTCTGGAAGCATCATCGCTAATGCGCCGAAACAACAATCAAGCATCCGGAACCCTGTTAGACCGCGCGCCGCGCACGCACCAGGCAACACCATATTAGCGATAGTGCAGGCTGGTGCTGTTACTTCAATCGCTCGAAAACCTCCTTCATTATTAGGTATGCCGCGTGGCAGTACAGAGCGAACGCAACAGTAGACTGCCGCTTTAGTGAAAGAGAGCGTGTTATTGATAGCGCCTTTGACCTGCGGGGAGGTGCCCGTCCAGTCAGCCAGCAGACTGTCACCCTTCTTGGTGAGTGTCACGAATAGTCGAATGGGTTTCCCGAAGTCAACGCCGTCATCATCGATCCAATCCTCAAAGCTAAATTGCCCATCGGGTAGTTCGCTGATTGCTGCACGGGTCATGCGTTCTGCATAGTCAAGAATCTCCTCCAAATAGGGGGCAATCTTGCCAACTCCATAGCGCTCCACAAGTTCGAGAAATTGACGCTCGCCGCTGTGACATGCAGCCAGTTGCGCTCGAAGATCTCCCATCACTTTGACGGGAAGACGGACATTTTTCTCGATGAAGGAGACAACGGTTTCGTTGCGTTTGCCGGCCTCGTAGAATTTCAGCGGTGGTATGCGTAAGCCCTCCTGGTAAATCTCCGTTGAATCCGACGCATTCGACCCGGCAACTCTGCCTCCGACATCAGTGTGATGACAGATCGTGGCAGCAAAAGCCAGGCGTTT
>CAYRXL010000260.1:0-549 GCA_964428295.1 uncultured Alphaproteobacteria bacterium | reverse complement strand
CAAATATGTCCTGCAAATGCATTCCGCCATCGAATGGATCATTCAATATGAATATGTCACCCGGTTTCATGTTGTCGCGGAAATGGCGCAAGGTAGCTTCGAGCGCGGTTGGAATAGAGCCCAGATGACCGGGCAAGGTAAGTCCCTGTGCAACCATCTTCCCTTCAGCATCAGCATATGCTGTGGAAAAGTCCATGTTGTCCTTCAGCACGCCAGAGTAGGTGGTTCGCGTAATAGTAACGGCCATCTCATCGGCTATTGAGAAAATACTGTTTTTGAATAGTTCGAATTCAATCGGGTCTTCAATATCAGTCATTGATTGATTCCAGTAAAAGTCAGAGTTGTTGATCTGGTGCGGGCATGTATGTTGTCAAGGTGGAAACTGTATCCATTATGGCGGCATTGAAATGGTCCGGACCGAATGATCAGTTCGAGTTGGCTTGGTAGCCGTAACAAATGGCAAATAAAACCGCGGCACTGCAGTAACCGCATATTAAGTGGATGTCGGGGTCGACCTGAGCGTACATTTAGACGCTCTACTTCGAATTA
>CAYRXL010000259.1:0-2663 GCA_964428295.1 uncultured Alphaproteobacteria bacterium | reverse complement strand
GTTCTGATAGTATATCAACAAGATTATATAAAAATGGTGAATTCAAACCTAAAGTTCTACCAAATCTTAAAGCTCTTCTTAATATTCTCCTAACAACATAACCCCTCCCTTCATTACTAGGTATAATACCATCTGCAATAGAAAATGTTATCATACGTAAATGGTCAGAAATTACTCTATGAGGAATGCCCTTTTCAATTTCACTAGATTTTCCACTTATTTTTTCAACTTGCTTTATAATATTTTGAAATAAATCTGTGTCATAGTTGGATTCAAATCCATTTAATATAGCAGTAATTCTTTCTAGACCAGCACCTGTATCGACATGAGTTGACGGTAAATTTTCTAATGTTCCATCATTTTTTCTATTATATTGTATGAATACTAAATTCCAAATTTCTCTATATTCTGGTAAATGATTAACACCTTCAGGCTTTTGATTCCTAGATTTATCACCAGTAAAATAATGAATTTCAGTGCATGGGCCACAAGGTCCGGTTTCACCCATTTCCCAAAAATTTTCTTTTTTACCAAATTCTAAAATTCTATTTGGATCAATATCGGTTATTGATTTCCATAATTCTCCAGTTTCTTTATCATCTCTATAAATTGTTACCCATAGTTTAGATTTATCTAATTTCCATATATCTGTTAATAATTCCCACGCCCATTTAATAGCTTCTTTTTTATAATAATCTCCAAAAGACCAATTACCCAACATTTCAAAAAATGTATGATGATAATTATCTACACCAACCTCTTCGAGGTCATTATGTTTTCCACTTGCTCTAATACACTTTTGAGAATTAACTACTTTTGTAAATTTTGGTGTTTCTTGTTCTAAAAAAATTGATTTAAATTGATTCATTCCTGCATTAGTAAATAATAACGTTGAGTCATCTGAAGGGAAAACAGGTGAACTCCTGATAAATTGATGTCCTTTTGATATGAAAAAATCAATAAACTGTTTACGTATAGTAGATGAAGATATCATTTTTTAAAAGGAAAATTGAGTTTCAACAAGAATTGTCCTTAATGGTTCAAAACTATTATTCTCTGCAGAAATTATAAATGAAGTAGTTTCTTTATATTGTAATATCATATCCTGTGATATTTTAAATCCGATGAGAAATCCATACAATGATGTACCAGTAAATTCAAAGTCAAATGGATTAGGTACATTGTTTTGCTGATAGAATGCTTCAGCTTTTTCAAGTCTGGGTATTATTTTTTTACTTAATGATAAAATTGTGTTAAATGAATTATTGTTTTTATTTTCTTTATCAAACATATAACTATATGATGTAGTAAAATAAAGAATATTTGCAAAATTTGCAGACACTTTAGAATGAATTCCATTCATTTCTTTATCATATTTTGATAATGTATTTTCCTTAATTATTATTTTATCTGTTTCATCTTGCATATTTTGATTCGCAGAGGAAACTACAGTAGATCTATTTATTTCATAAGATTTATCCCAATAATTAAATATGAAATATTTAGTATTATATCTATATTCAGATAAAAATTTAATTGTTCCAAATGAATAGATAACTCCCAAAGGTACTATTCCAAAACCGGAAGATTTAAATAATTCAGGAGCTCCGCCATAATCTTTTGCATTTGTTAATAATGTTCCAAATTGTGTATAAAAAAGTAAATTGCTTTTAAATCTATAATTCAGATCTAAACTAAAACCAAAAATTTCATTTTTATCATTGGTATTTGGATCATACATATTATGATTTAATGGTAACAATAAAAACCAATCTTGAAAATTAATATTAAGATCACTTGCTGCGTAATTATAAAAAATATCTTCCCATATATGTTTATTCTCTTCAGCTTCATCCCATTTATCAGCATCATTTGGAAAATGATCATATACATCAGGATAATCATCATTATCACTATCTGATAGACCTGCATATTGATTTATATCAGAAGCTATAGAAATACCCATGTCTATTTTAGGCATTATCTTATAATTCATTCTAAATGCAATCAAACCAGGATCATATTTAAAATCACTTAAAATACATTCTATTCCAATAGTACCAAAATCTGCACCCAGCCTAAAACCAAATTTTCTATTTGATGGATATTCTAAAGCATTTGTATATCCATTAACTAAAATACCATTACCGAGCATGACATTATTTAAATTACCAAACATAAAATAAAATGGATCATTAATATTAGCATATTGTATAAATCTAATTTTATCAATCAAAGATCGTATACCATCTTTTGTATTATTAAAATTATAATCTGCTGTGTAAATATCTCCATTAGAATTAATATTTATATAAAAATCTAGTCCAAGTTTAATCTTGCCAATTGGTATCACTGGACGTAAAGCTATACGATTATATAACTCTCCATCAATTGTAACTGAACCAAGTCCTCCAGACATACTTAATGTTGAATCTGAATTTTGTGAAAAAATACAGGCTGTTAAAACAAATGATAAGAAGATTTTTTTAATCATAATCTTAATTTATGTTATAAAAAATAATTAAAAATTTAGATGCAAAAGCATCCATCTACAAAACTAAATAAATTCAATTTTTATTAATATTTTATAAAAAAAATCTTAATTGATAAATTAGATTAAATGACAAAATTAATTTTTTTAGAAAATACTTATAAATTTAATA
>CAYRXL010000258.1:0-2719 GCA_964428295.1 uncultured Alphaproteobacteria bacterium | reverse complement strand
TGAAGATAGTGCATCTGATCGACTATGCCAGGCGTTCGCATATAACATACGCGAAGTAGCGGCTGAGGGGTGTCGCACAACATACTGAAAATATCCCTCTTTGGAGACAACGGAGATTGCGGCCACCGCCAATGGCCAAAATCCCGGCTGTAACAGGGATTCAGGAGACAGCATCCTGGTTACAGCATCCCAGGCAATTGCAGTAGCTATGATGCCTAACGACCCAGCCAATGCTAGGCTGACCAGAGTCTGGATTCGGTCGTGACCATATGGGTGACCCTCGTCGGCTCCTTGAGCACTCTGTTTTGTTGCGACAAGAACCAGGACATCGGTTATCAGATCTGACAGCGAATGTATGCCATCTGCGATAAGCGCTTGTGAGTTGCCTATATATCCAACCAACACTTTGAAAAACCCTAGAAACAGGTCAAGCGCACCACCAATCAATGTCAAACGCCGTATCTCGGAATAGTGAGCGGGATTCTCAAACGGTTTCATTTGACTTAGTAATAATGTATGGGAATAGTTGTGACGCTTGTAGGCATCGATTGATGTTATTCACAGGAATAGCAGAAATTGAGATAATACACTTTTGGCGTATGATTTTGTTCTAGAGTCAGTTAGCCCTAAATTAGATAAAAACACATGTAAATGCATATATTGCTAAGTAATGACGACGGCTATCAGGCTCCAGGTCTCAAGGCCCTCTTTGAAAGTACTAAACAACATGGTGACATTACAATCGTTGCGCCTAACGAGAATAAGAGCGGTGCTAGCGGTTCTTTGACCCTCAGTAAAGAAATTACCGTCAGGACATCCGGTAAGCGATGCTTTGTTGTGGATGGAACTCCGGTTGACTGTGTTCACATCGGACTAAACGGACTACTCGACGATGAGCCGGATATGGTACTGTCTGGAATAAACTCTGGGTCTAATTTGGGCGACGATGTACTTTATTCGGGAACCGTAGGCGCGGCCTTGGAAGGGCGTCGCCTAGCCTACCCCGGGATTGCGATCTCAATGGTGGGTAGCGAACCCGAACACTATTTAACTGCAGGGGAGGTTGCCTCCGCAATAATCTCCGAAGTCAAAAACAACCCTTTGCCTTCGCACACTATCTTAAACATTAACGTGCCAGACATGGCTATGGGTGACCTTAACGGATACAAAATAACCCGGTTGGGTTACAGGGCGAGATCTCACCCTGTAATCAAGATTAGCGCTAACGATAATTGCAGACAGTACCGAATTGGAACAATTGGTAGCGCTGCTGACAGCGGACCTGGAACTGACTTCTCAGCGGTATACGATGGCTACGTCTCAATAACACCGTTGCTTATAGATAGTACAGACCATAGTCAGCTCGAGCATTTAGCTGATTGGGCTCTCAATTTGAAACTTAAGAATTAGATTCGAACTGGCTATGTTTAAAGGTCTGTACGATTCAGTCATTAGGTTGTCTCGACATCATCATGCAACTAAATATCTGGCCATTGTTTCATTTGCTGAATCTTCTTTCTTTCCAGTCCCTCCGGATGTCATGCTGGCACCTATGGTGCTTAGTAATCGAAAGCGTGCATGGCATCTGGCCGGCCTCACAACAATTGCGTCGGTCGGAGGTGGAGTTTGTGGGTATTTCTTGGGTGAGTTCGGAGAGTGGCTGGTCACGATATATGGTGCGCAAGCAACCCTGGAGCAAGCACAACAGTGGTTTTCCGACTATGGCATCTGGATAATCCTTATAGCAGGGTTTACACCCGTACCGTATAAGATCTTTACTATTAGTGCGGGTATGATGGGTATGTCGGTGGTGCTGTTTGTTTTGGCTTCAATAATCGGTCGAGGAGCTCGGTTCTTTCTTGTTGCGGGATTGATCTATTTTGCAGGCACATTTTTTTCGAGCGAAGAAGATCTAGTCAGTGCTATCCGGCGTTATGTAGATATTTTAGGGTGGACCGTTATCGGCCTATTAGTAGTTTTATTTTTCATTCTACGCTGACTAGAGCATGAAACAGGCCAGGCTAACCGCTGTTCTGTCAATAATTTTATTGCTGACTGGTTGTGGTGGCAATCCAGTGATTCCAGTCAGCGACCTGACACCGAAAAAATCTGAATATCCCATACGGACAGTGACAGAAGGAGATTCACTTTATACCATCGCATGGGAATTCGGACTGGACTATCGAGAAGTCGCTCGTTGGAACAAATTAAGACCGCCATACCAGATGACTCCGGGCCAGAAGATTTGGCTAGCTCCTGCCAAAGGATCGGAACAGTCCTACGGAAACGGTTCACGAACGGTCGTCAAAGCGCTGATGAACTCTGAAATACGTGCACAACCGCTTGCCGAGAAAGTTCAGAAAGACTCAGGCAAAGAAATTAAACAAGGTTCATCTAGCGCCATCGCAAACCAGAGTCGGGTATGGTCTTGGCCGAGCGCTGGACGTGTTATCGGCGAGTTTTCCCATGCAGAAGGTAATAACGGCATAGACATACTAGGATTGGAGGGCAGCCCAGTAGTGGCAACAGCGGGTGGAAAGATTGTCTACGCTGGATCCGGTTTAAGAGGCTATGGACTTTTACTGATTATCAAGCACGACAAACATTTTCTCAGTGCTTATGCTCATAACAGTCTGTTAATGGTCGATGAAGGGGATTCGGTGCAGGCGGAACAGGTGATCGCCCACATGGGCAGTACTGGTGCAGACACGGTTAAGTT
>CAYRXL010000257.1:0-2720 GCA_964428295.1 uncultured Alphaproteobacteria bacterium | reverse complement strand
TCAAATTTTTTGGTAATTTATCGTGTTCAGTTATTGTATATTTATCACAAGTTAAACTGTTTTCTAGGTTATTAAACATTGTATTAGAGTTAATTAATTTATTTTCTAAACCGGCCGCTATAGTAAAAGTTTTAAATACAGATCCCAACTCATATACACCAAGAGTAATTTTATTTGTGTAAAGATTATCATCAATAGAAGTTCGTTGATTCAAGTCGTAATCTGGTAGAGAGACTAAAGACAATATTTCGCCGTTTTCAACATTCATTAAAACTGCACCGCTTCCAGTATTATGAAAATGTGATTGTGCGTTTATTAATTCTTCTCTAATTAAATGTTGTAAATTTGAATCCAAAGTTAAGCTTAAGGGAATATTAATTTTGTCTTCATTATTTAGTTCATTATCATAAAATTTTTCAATACCTGAAATGCCTTCATTAATATCATCTGTTTGTCCCAAAATATGACTAAAAAGATTTTTTTGAGGGTAAATTCTTGATGGTTTTGGATCTATAACAAAAGCTTTGTTTCCCATTAGCCAAAACTGATCTTTTTCTTTAGGAGTTAATCTTTTTCCAATTGGTAAAAAATCATCCTTATTTAGTTTATGCTCAATTTTTTTTAAATTTAGCTCGGGAAATAATAAACCCAGTTTAATTAGTAATATTTTTTTTTCTTTCTCTTTTAATAATTTTGGTCTTACTCCGACATCATAAAGATTAACATTTGTTGCTAGAACTGAACCATTTCTATCAATAATATCCCTTCTTTTTTTTACGAAGCTTTTGTTTGAATCATTTTGATAAAGGTTTTTTTCAGGTGATAACGACAAATATGTAATTTTAATAATAAAAATAATTATTAAACTAACAAAAATAAAAAATAAAAATGTAACTCTGCTTAAAGAAATTTTTATAATATTTAAACTTTTATCAACATCAGCGAGTTCTGACTCGGTATAATCTTTAAAATAATAACCTTTTTTTTTAATATTTTTTATTTTTTTATCCTTCATTTAAAACTATTTTCCAGGCACCACAGGAATACCCAAAAACAGTTTAACGACCTGGACTGCGCCCCATCTTCGAACTCTCTCTAAAGTAAAAAATTCTCCAGGTGAATCATAAATATTTCGTATTTCTTTTTTCTTTTCGCTAATTTGCCTTGCTAAACTCATTTTAACTTCTGTTGGTAATGTTTTGGGATTTGAATATATTTCTTGAAGTTTTTTTAATTCTGTTTTCTTTTCTTGAATTTTCTTTAAAACTTGTACTTTCACTTTTTTTGATAATTTATTTTCATTTTTAACTTTAATCTTATTTAAATCGTTAATACTATCTGCTTTGTCATCAATATGTTTGATTTGGGATTTTTTGTAATATATAAAATTATCATTTAAATGTTCTTTGGCTAATCTAGAAATATTTTCTGGTGACGTTATGACTTCATTATCTAGTACTGCTTGATTTAAATTAAACTTAAGTACGTTAATTGATGCCCGTAAATTGTTTATATCTTTCTGAATATTTCTTGTTTCATTTTTTACTACTGAAACAACTAATAACCCTACGATAAACAAAACTGCTGTTAAAGAATATTTTTTAACTGAACTATAATTGTTTTTTTTCGGAATAGTTGAAATCCAAACGTCACTGTCTTTTTTCGGAATAGTTGAAATCCAAACTTCGTGGTTTGTTTGATTTGATTTATCTTCAACCTTTGTCGTATTTATTGAGAGAGAGCCAATCCATTTATCTTTATTTATCATATTCTTATGCTTTCTAATCTAAAATAGTTAGCAAATTTTTTAGTAAAATCTTCGGGATCAAAAAAAGAATTGTTATTTCTTATTGCATACCTAAGCTTAGCTGATCGTGAACGAACATTTTCAATAACTTCTTTGCTGCTTGAAACTAACGGTTTTTTAGAAACTAATTTAAACAAACTAGTTTTATTTTCATTCAGTGGTAAGTATCTTGAGGGGCTCTTTTTAATACTTGAGTAAAAATTAAAAAAATTTTTTACAATTCTGTCTTCCAGAGAGTGAAAACTAACTACTATTAACACTCCATCATTAGAAAGAATCTTTGATGCTTCGATTAATCCTAATATTAATTCTGTTAATTCCTTATTAACAAAAATTCTTATAGCTTGGAAAGTTTTTGTAGCAAGATTTTTTTTGTAATTATTATGTTTTTTTTTGGCCTCGTTAATAATTAGGGCAAGTTCCTTGGAAGACTTTATTGGTTTTTTTAATCTATATTTGTGAATTTTGTTTGCAATTATTTTTCCATCTTTTTCTTCGCCTAGAAATTTTATTATATTAGCCAAATATTCTTTATCTAGATTGATTACAACATCATAAGCAGACCGTTCATTTTGACCCATTTCCATATTTAATAAATTTTCTGACTGGAATGAAAATCCTCTTTTTTCATCTGCTAATTGAAAGGAAGATAAACCTAAATCAAATATCACAGCTTTAGGATTTAAATTTTTTTGAACAAGCTGACTTAAATTGCTAAACTTTTCCTCATAAAAACTAAATCTATCAGGAAATTTATTCTGCAAAATATCTGCATATTCCTTTGTTAGTTTGTCTCTATCAATAGCAATAACTCTTGTTCCAGGAAATTTTAATATAGCTTCTGAATATCCCCCGCCGCCAAAGGTGCAATCAATAAAAGTGCCACCATGTTGAGGGGATATAATGCTTAATA
>CAYRXL010000256.1:894-2720 GCA_964428295.1 uncultured Alphaproteobacteria bacterium | reverse complement strand
TGGGTCGATGTACAAACTAATATCAGAATGTGTATGAATGTCGATAAATCCAGGAGAGGTAATTAATCCTTCAGCATTAATTATTTTTTTTGATTCACATACACTTCCTCCTTTTATAATAGATTTTATTCTACCCTCATAAATACCTATATCAGCTATAAAAGGTTTCAATCCACTGCCATCAAAGATGGTTGAGTTTTTAATTAATATATCAAACATTTTATTGAGAAGTAGTTGGATCTAATTTATCTCTTAGTGCTTCTGAAAGTATGTTTAATGTTAATATCATAAGTGTTATGAATAAACCTGGGAAAAAGGCATACCACCATGCTTGTCTTAAATACCCCCTACCACTATAAAGCATGGCACCCCATGAAGCATCTGGAGGTTGTGTGCCGAGACCTAAAAAACTGAGTGCCGCTTCCACTAAGATTGCAAATGCAACTGCGATAGTTACTTGGACTAGTATTGGCGCTACACAATTAGGGAAAATTGTCAAAAAAATAATACGGAAATTACTGGCGCCTATCGAAAGTGCTGCTTCAACATAATCTTTTTCTTTTTGAGTTAGAATTGTTGCACGTGAAATTCTAGCAAAATTTGGAATACTTACTATTGAAACGGCTATCATTGCATTAACTGAGCTAGGACCTAATACTGCAACTATAGCTAGTGCAAGAAGTAAAGCTGGAAAAGCTAACAAACTATCCATAGTTCTCATGATAAGCGTATCTATAATTTTTCCATAATACCCACTAATCAGTCCTAAAGGAACTCCAACAAGTGCAGAAAATCCTACTGCTACAATGCCGGCAAGCATTGAAATTTGTCCTGCATACAAAGTGCGGCTGAATACATCCCTTCCAAATTCATCAGTCCCAAAATAATTAGTTAAGGATGGTGGTAAAAACTGTTTTCCTTTTTGAATTTGTATCGGATTATATGGTGATATTATTGGGGCAATAATCGCTGTGAAAACAATTAAAAATAATACAAAAAAAGAAAATTTTATTTTAAAATTTTTAATCAAAAATAATAATCGATTTGGTTGCATTCAATATCTTATCTTAGGGTCTAGAAAAGAATAGATTATATCTATAGCTAAATTGACAATTACAAAAGTGAATACGATGACTAAAATGGTCCCCTGAAGAACAGGGTAGTCTCTTGTATGAATTGACTGTAATAGTAATCTGCCCAAACCAGGCCAATCAAAAATCGATTCTGTTACAACTGAACCCCCTAGGAATGCACCGAATTGAAGACCTAGAACAGTTATAAAGGGAATAAGGGCGTTTTTAATTACATGCCTGACAATTACTACCCATTCAGACAATCCTTTTGCTCTGGCAGTTAGTACATAATCAAAACCCAGGATCTCTAGAACTGAGGTTTTAAGAAATCTAGTTAAAACGGATGCAGTGTAAATACCTAAAGTCAATGCAGGTAAAATGATAAGCTTAAATGCAATCTCAGGATTTTGGCCAAATTCTATCCGACCTGAAGGAGGAAGCCATCGTAATTTGATTGCGAATACAAGTACCAGCAAAATACCCAACCAAAATGTAGGGACAGCCTGCCCAAGTGCAACAAATACAGTGGTAAACTTTTCAATAATTCCATCTCTTTTGATTGCGGAAATAATTCCTAATGGAACAGAAATGAATAATGAAACGATCAATCCACTGATTGCCAATTCAAGAGTTGCTAAAAATTTTAATCGAATCAAATATTCACTGGCTTGAAGGATATCTTGCTCTATTCACAATAGTCCTGGTTAAAAAACTACCCAAAGAAAAAATAACAATAATGAGGTTAATACTATA
>CAYRXL010000256.1:0-884 GCA_964428295.1 uncultured Alphaproteobacteria bacterium | reverse complement strand
TTTTTAAATTAATAACAGAATTTCCAAAGTCACCTGAAGCTACATTGCTGATCCATATAAAGTACTGAACAATAATCGGCTTGTCCAAGCCAAGTTCTTTTGAAATTGCTTCGATCTGCTCAGGAAAGGCATCCGCTCCTGCAAGAATGAGTGCCGGATTTCCAGGTATAAGACGAATTAGTGAAAAAATTATAATCGAACAAAGTAACAATACTGGAATAACCTGAAAAATCCGTTTAATAATATATTTGTACATTTTCAATTATTTTACAATGACGGCAGCTTGAAACTGCCGTCATAATTGAACTTATTCGACCCAGGCGTTTTCTATTTTAATTTCATCATTCACGGTCCATCCTATATCATGCACATTATTTTGCTGGGCAAATAAAGTGTACTTCCATGAAATTGGTATATCTACACAGGCATCCAGCATGATTTCCTGCACCTTTTTGAATGCTTCCCTCCTGGCTTTAAGGTCTACAGTTGACCCAGCTTTTTCCAGGTTTTCCACATAACCATCGGGGAAATCCCCTCTGGGAAAAATTGGGCTTCTAAAATGCCGGAATGGACTATTGTCGAACAGACCCATCGGATCAAGGTGCTGTCTGCCTACAAACGTCACATCAAGGTCAAATGTGGCACTTCCGTCAGTTTCCTTAGTTCCTAAATGTCTTGGACCGTACGTGGCACTGTCCAATGGTTCGATATCCAAGTCTACCCCTATCTGGTTCATATCTGATTTTAAGATTTGTGCTATATCTGTTGTTTCAGGATACGCCTGGATGGTGATTGTATTTAAAACCAATTTTTGCCCGTTTTTGTCCCTTATTCCATCACCATCACTATCTTTCCAACCTGCTGAATCTAGTAATTTTGATGCT
>CAYRXL010000255.1:0-2735 GCA_964428295.1 uncultured Alphaproteobacteria bacterium | reverse complement strand
GCATAAAATTCCTTAAAAAAATATTTATTTTTATCTTTTTCAGTTAATTTGATATTTCCTATAGAAGAGAATAGATTTTTAGTTATTTGATATTCAAACATTTCTACAGAAATAATATTACCTTCAGTATCAGTAAAAGTAGAATTTTTATTAGAAGATACTATTTCATTAATCGTATTGTAATAAAGTTTGTCTGTTATTAACCTATAACCATTTTCTAGTATTAATACAGAATTTTTATTTGTAGTTATTATTCCTTTAGGTTGATCATAAGTGGCACTGTCTGTTAAAAAAATATTATTATTATTATCAATAATTTTTACTGACCCTTTAGCTTTTAGAATTTCTTTAGATTTATAATAAGTTACTTCATCAGATTCTATTTTTCTGTTATTGGAATCTATTGCAACAACAGATCCTTTTCCGATAATAATGTCATTATCTTTGTCCATAGTAACTTCTTTGGCGGTGATATTGAATTCTTCAGCGAATAAATTTGTTTTTAAAGTAGATAAAATTAAAAATAAAAAAAATATAAAAATAAATTTATTTTTGATTTGCATGTATAATTCCTACACTTCCAAATACGAAGATAATTAGAATTGGCATCCAAACAGAAAGCTCAATTGGCAGTTTATCCGTTGTTCCCAAAGCTGCCGAAAAGTCATTTAAATAAAAAACTAAAACGCTGGTAATTATAGCTATAAAGGCATATGTCCAATTACTTTCTCTAAAGGCTATTCCCAAGGTAAATACACCACTTAAAAAAACCATAGCAATTAAAAATAAAGGAAACGCAAGTGATCTATGCATTTTTGCCCGCATTTCATTTGTTGAGTATCCTCTATCTTCTAAAAGTTTTATTTCTTTTTTAATACTCCAAAATGAAACCGTATCCAGATTTGAGTAAATACTTTTTATTTTAGTGAAATCGTAAAAGCTGTTGTAATAAAAATTGTCCAAATTCTCATTTAAATCTTCACCATTTCCGTCTGTTATTATAGGGTTTTTAACAATCCATTTCGATGTAGATATGTCAGCTTCCTTGGATTCAATTTTTTTTATAAAATTGTAATCATCGTCAAATTCATAAATAGTTATATCCTGTAAAAGATTTTTGTCTAAACTTAAAGATTGAATAATAAAATTTTTTTCTTTAATCCATATACCATTTACTGTTACAGACGCCAACGACTCTTGTTTTTTTTCATAACTATTTCTAACAGATTCATATTTTTTAACGAGCTCAGAAGTTATAGGTGTAATACTTGTCACAAAAAAAATACCAATAATTAAAGCCAATATACTTGGAACAGTTATTACCGAAAAATTTGATACACCAGATGATTTTATTGCAATTATTTCATCATTTTTTTTTATTTTTAAAAAAAACCAAAGACCAGATATTAAAATTATGAATGGAAAAACATTGTAAATAAAATTTGGAACAAATAAAGCAGACATTAATATAGGAATACCAATTCCAACTTCATAATCTTTAAAAAAATTTATTTCTTCAAACAAATTTAATACAAAGCCTAGACCAGACAATACTAAAGTTGTGATAAAGGTAATTGTTAAAAATTCTTTACTTAGATATTTATTTATTACAAAAGATCTGATCATTATTTTAAGTTTTCATATTTAAAAGTTCTTAACAAAAGTAAATACGTTAGTGGAAATAATCCCACTGGTATTAAATAATAAATGGCAGTATGAAAAAATGAATATCTAACAGTTATTTCGGCACTAACAAGAATAATAAATCCAATAATACCAAAAATAAATTTGTTATATGAAGAAATTTTTTTGTCTATTCTTGAAGATAGAAGAAAACAAATAACCAATGAAATTAAAGGTATATAAAAAGGCATACCAAATCTTTTATTTATTTCTATTCTGAGATCTTTTTGATATTCCGACGTCATATTACAATTGTGCATATATTTATTTTTTTCATTAAAACATCTTAATATGTTTAAAGTTGAAGTTTCTTGAATTTTAGGTTCAGTTATTGTTTTTGTGGTAAGGGTAGAAAGGTCTATAATAGTTTTTTCGAATCTTATTATACTAGTTTTTTCTTCAGTGCTTTTTTTATGGATACTTCCATTTAACAAAATTAAATTTTTTTCGTCTTTTGAAACATATCCAGATTTTGCAAATATAGTTGAACCAAATCCATCGCTAGAGATATTTGTTAATGTAGTTCCTTCATCCTTAATAAAAATATTTTGAAATGTTCCGTCTACATTTTTTTTATCTACAAAAATTGTTAACTTTTCAACTGTATCATTAAATCTTTTTTCTTTTAGAAGAGATGGAATAAATTGTAATTGAGAGTTTTTTAATAATGATCTTGAATAATTTAAAGTTTCAGGATTTATAAAACATGCCATTACAATTTGTAAAAACATGATTAATAAAGAAATTCGGAATATAAGATTAACTATATAAATTTTGTTTAAACCCGATGTCCATAAAACTATTAATTCGTTGTCTTTTTCTAATTTTAAAATTGTGAATATTAATGCTAGCAAAAATCCAAAAGGGATAAGTTTTGTTATTACTTTTGGCAAAAGTAGAAAGGAGTAATAGAGATAGATTCTGAAAGCGTGGCCATCTTCAGTGACTAAATCTAGGAAGTTAACGGCTTGAATTGTCCAAATAATAGCAGTTGAAGCAAATATTACTAAAGCAAAATAGCCTAATAATTCATGAAAAAAATATTTGTAAAC
>CAYRXL010000254.1:1970-2736 GCA_964428295.1 uncultured Alphaproteobacteria bacterium | reverse complement strand
CCCTATTCTGGCGCTCGGATGTCATCTTTTGCTGATCAAATTCTTCCTGTTGCATCTGCTGCATTGATTCAAATGAACTAATCTTTGCTTGTAGTTTTCGCAACTGACTGTCGAATTCATATTGAAGAGACTCTAACTTGGCCTTACTTTCACGCTCGAGTTTGCTCTTGTCCATGTTTTTCAGTTCTTCTTTTAACTTTTCCTGTTCTTCAAAGGCTGAAATCTTTTCTTCCTGGCGAACGAGCTGTTTTTCAAATTCATCTTGGATGGAGTCAAGTTGTTTTTTGTATCCCTTCTCTACCTTTTGGAGCTCATCCTCATGTTTTTTCTGTTGCTTATCCTGATCAGATTTAAAACTTTTTATTCTTTCTTCCATCTGGACCAATTGGTCTGAAAATTGGGTCTTTAACTGCAGGATGTCCTGCTTGCTTTTCAGGGTATTGTTATCAGGATCATCAATATCATCAGTATTAGAATTAGAATCATCAAATAATTCAGGGGGGAGCTTTGACCTTTCTACAAACTCTTTTTTACCATCACTGTATTCGATAGAATAAATCTCAATTCCTTCACTGGTATATTGAGGATTATCAATACCAACCACAACTTCTTCCCCTTTCCAAGAAACAGTTGTAATACCACCAATGTAGTTAGATTCTTCTACTGGCTCTGATGATGGGGAAATATATTCTGGTTCGAACTGACCAACTGATCCAATAAGATCAGGATTAGTATTCCCTTCTTGAAAGTAGAGGAAAGCTAGAAA
>CAYRXL010000254.1:853-1960 GCA_964428295.1 uncultured Alphaproteobacteria bacterium | reverse complement strand
GTTAGATTTATAAGAATATTTTTGTTTTTAACAAAGTCTAAAAAATTACCAAAGTTAATGAAATCCCCTGTTGCCACCACATCTACAGCATATTTCTTGATGATAATTGTTTCTCCTGTCCCAGTTAAAAAAAGCTCTTTCTCTTCAATTGAGCCTTGAGATGGGATAAATGCATTAATCTGGAGTGAGTGCCCGATAATTATGTCTGTTAATGCATCATTAGCTTGGTCCTGTGTTTCGAGGGGTGGGATCCTTTTTAGAAGATCGAAGAATTGCGTTTTTGAAGCAGAAAATTTATTGTTAACAATCTTTATATTATTTTCCATACGATCAAGCTCTTTTGCTCTCGCATTTAGTTGTCCATAATCGGCTTGTAAAACTGATAGGTTATTATCGATACTTGAATATAACAGGAAGTACCATATAAATATGATGAGAACAAATACAGCCAATGTAATAAATGAAATATTTTTTTGAATCTTTAAATCTATATCCATTAAAATTCACATCTCATGCTAAAACTAAAAGATCCTGCAGCTTCATTTTCCCTTGCTACAAGTACTTCGAAATCATAGAATAAATCTGATTGTTGCAGCTTTTGTTGAAAAGTTTGGAAATATCGTAACTGGAGAACAGGATTCGTTATTAATCTTCCTGAAATTGTTACAAAACGTTTATTTTCATCTATCTTCTTTCTGATTGTGTGCTTCTTCCCTTTCGCCATCTTGGTTTTTACTTCTTCCCATCCGTAATGAAATCTCATTTTATCAATTTGCATATCTCTTTCTGCGATATTGCTGACGTATTTTAATATTTCTGACACCCGGTTGGAATAATTTATATCATAACTCATTTTTTTTGTTTGCTCATCAAAGAGTTTGCGTTTTTTTATTTTATCATTGAACTCTACACTTATGTTATTTCTTTTTTTATTATTTGAATGGCTTAGAGGCACCTGGATTTGTAATTGCGTATAGTTGGAATACTTATATCCTGAAAATGTGAGGAGGGAAATAAGTATCACTGCAGCAGCAGGAATGAGAATCTTGTTTACAAATCTAAACTTCTCATTCTTTTAAAAATAAATATAAAATTAGAGGGTAAATT
>CAYRXL010000254.1:0-843 GCA_964428295.1 uncultured Alphaproteobacteria bacterium | reverse complement strand
TCTCATTCTCATTATAAAATGCAGGTAAAAGGTTTACATTTTTCATAGATGACTAAGCATTCCCTACGGCAACAGTAAACAAAGATGGATGGATGTCAGGGCTGGACATGGTAGTGTCTTGCGGTAATTCCAAATTTCTAAATGGATTTAAAAATTCGCAAGGGAATCCAAAAGCCAACTCGAAATACTTGGGCGCATGAGTGATCTCAGCCAGGGAACCAGATAAAATCAGTTTTGTGGTTTCATCTAGTGGATGATTTTTTTTGATGCTGATCAAACAACGATTAAAGGCCTGCCTCCAGCTATCGATGACTGACCTGAATTCATTATCAAATAGACCTGCATCTTCTTTGATACCGAATTCATTCAATAATATAGAAGGAACCTGATATTTCGATCGATCAAACCAGTCTTTAATTATGGCATCCTGATCTTTTATTGTTTCATAGAGATTGCCGATACCTATATGCACTGGTTCTATCTGTAGCAGACAGTGCCCTTTGCATGCAATGATAAATGAATGAGTTTCACCCAAATGGAAAATAATACTGGTATGGGTACTATAATCTGGATAGTTCCACGTAAACGCATTAGCCCATTCAATAATTTCCCGTGGCTTTGATGAGCTCTCCTTAGCAATTTTTATAACTCGTGAAAACATAGAAATTCCTGATATAGAGATAGATAAATTGGATCGATTCTTTAGTAAAGTTTTAATCTTATTATCTATACCTCCCGCTCCATGAAGCTTAAGGCTGATATCATCAAAATATTGTGTGATAATTGATCCAAATTCATTCGGATCCTCTAAGCCCTTAGGATTGGATGCTGATGCATTTAAAC
>CAYRXL010000253.1:0-2744 GCA_964428295.1 uncultured Alphaproteobacteria bacterium | reverse complement strand
AATATTGAGAAACCAACTAATTAACTCATCTAGAGGTATATTTTTTGCAGGTCAAAATATCCTAGTCAATATAATTATCTTCTTCCCAAAAATGCAGTTGAAGAAGAAGTAGTAGAACTACCAACAAATTTAATTGCTATAATAAATTTTTTATCTTGGCATATATGTAAATTTGGTGGGGTTATATTAATTATAGACTATTCAAAAAACAAAGATGATAAAAACAGCGCACTTGTCGCAATCAAGAATCATCAACTGATAAATCCTTTAGTTGATCCAGGAAATACTGACTTAAGCATTAAAGTTAATTTTGAAATTATAAGTAATATAGCCAAAGATTTTGGTGCAAAAATTTACGGCCCATGTAATCAAGGTAACTTTCTAAAAAACTTAGGTATCGATTATAGATTTCAAAATCTCATTGAAAAGAATCAAGATAAAAAATTAACTCTAACTCTTGAAAAAGAAAAACTTATTAAAAAAAAACATATGGGTTCAGCATTTAAAGTTTTAGCAATTTGCAACCCTGATATAAAAAAGCCACTGGGATTTGATTAATGAATAGAACTAACATAACTAGTCCGTTGCTTGAAGGTACTATCCATGGGTTTTTTACTAAACAAGGAGGAGTTTCTAAAGGTATATATGAATCTCTGAATTGTGGTTTTGGATCTAACGATAAGAAAAAAAATATAAAAAAAAATAGAGAAGTTGTTTCCAGAAAACTAAAAATAAAAGAAGCTATCCTCATTAATGGATATCAAACTCATAGTAGTAAGATTAAAATTATAGATGATACTCCATTAGCACAACCTCTAGCAGATGGGTTAATAACAATGAATCCTAATATAGCTTTAACAGTATTAACTGCTGATTGCGCTCCCATTCTGTTATATGACTGTGAACTTAATATAGTAGGAGCAATACATGCTGGCTGGAAAGGAGTATTAAATGGAATAATAGAGAATACAGTAAAAAAATTAAGATTTCTTGGATCTTCTCCTGAAAACATTAAAATAAGCATAGGTCCCACAATAGGGCCAAAAAGTTTTGAAGTAGGTAAAGACCTAAAAACCATGTTTGCTTTTAAAGACAAACAGTCAAAGTTATACTTTAAAAGCCTACCAGATAATAAATATTTGTTTGATCTAAATAATTACATTATAAAAAAGTTTAATAAATTAGGCATAAAAAAAACATGGAATTCAAAAGAGGATACATTTACCAATCCTGGTTTATATTTTAGTTGTAGATATAATAAAAAAAGAGGTATAACTGATTATGGTAGAATGCTATCAGTTATTAAATTAAAAAATTAATAGTTAATTGTTTACAGAGCTATGATAGATTGGTAAAGCTATCACGTGATTATCATTATTTTTAAATAGAGAGTTTCGATGAAGTTACTCGCAGGAAATAGCAATTTACTTTTATCAAAAGAGATTGCTGAAAACATTAAGATTCCATTGGTTAAAACTAGTATCAGGAAGTTTGCCGACAATGAAGTTTATGTTGAAATAAATGAAAATGTCAGAGGACAAGATGTCTTTGTAATTCAGTCAACTTCCAATCCTGCTAATGATCATTTAATTGAGCTACTAATAGTAATTGACACACTAAAAAGAGCATCCGCAAATCAAATAACAGCAGTAATTCCATACTTTGGATACGCTAGACAAGATAGAAAAGCAGGTCCAAGAACTCCCATATCTGCCAAACTTGTTGCTAATCTTATAGCTACATCTGGAGCAAGCAGAGTATTAACTATTGACCTTCATGCATCACAGATACAAGGTTTTTTTGACATTCCAGTCGACAATTTGTATTCTGCACCTGTACTAGTAGCTGATATAAAGAAAAATTATAACACAGATAATTTAATTATTATTTCACCTGATGTTGGAGGAGTAGTTAGAGCACGATATATTGCAAAAAAATTAAATTGTGATTTGGCAATAGTAGATAAAAGAAGAGAAAAAACTAATGTATCCGAAGTTCTAAATATTATTGGGGACGTAAAAAAGAGAGACTGTTTACTCATCGATGATATAGTTGATACTGCTGGAACATTAACCAACGCAGCAGATGCTCTAATCGATGCCGGCGCAAGAACAGTTTCAGCATATGCTTCTCATGGAGTGCTTTCTAGTCCGGCTATTGAACGATTAAATTCTTCTAAATTATCTGAATTAGTTATAACAAATACAATTTCAAAAATTAAAACAAAACATAATACAAGTAGAATTAAAAGACTGTCTGTAGGATCACTAATCGCTGAAGCTATAAGAAGAATTGGAAATAATAGCTCAGTTTCAAGCTTATTTGATTAACATATTTGGAGCAAGTTAATGGCAAATATAAATACGTTAAATGCACATTTAAGAAATAGAACAGGATCTAATAGTTCTAAACAAGCAAGACTAGCAGGTCAGTTACCAGCTATAATTTATGGAGATGGCAAAGACCCAGAAGCAATCTCATTAGATGTTATGGAAATAAGGAAAGAATTAAGTCGCTCTAACTTTGCCAATAAATTATATGACATATCATTAGGTGGAAAAAACATCAGAGTACTAGTCCAAGATATAAAACAAAATCCTATATCTGATCAAGTTGAACATGTAGATTTTCTAAGAGTAAACCCTAACACAAAAGTTACTATTGAGGTGCCAGTATCCTTTGTCAATGAACAGGAAAGCCCAGGAATAAAAAGAGGTGGAGTTCTTAATATTGTTAGGCATACT
>CAYRXL010000252.1:0-2746 GCA_964428295.1 uncultured Alphaproteobacteria bacterium | reverse complement strand
TAATTTCTTTTAAAAAAATTTGAATTAAACTTTTGAATGAATAGTTTGATGTCCCGGCAATTTCAAATATTCTATTTTTTGAATTTTCAATTTTCAAAAGTTTAACAATGGCCTCAGCGCAATCTGAAGCATGAACCGGACTAAACATAGTCTTTCCAGCAAGTGGAAGGGGAATTATCGGAGAAATTTGAGTCATCGCCCCAAAAGTAGAAAAGAAACTGTCGTCCCCATTTCCATACAATAAGGAAGGGCGCAAAATATAATAATTTTCAAAATTTTCTTTTATTCTATCCTCACCACTCATCTTGCTTTTCATATACTTACTCGGATGGTTTTCGCGTGAATTTAACGCAGAAATATGAATTAATTTTTTAATTTTATATTCATTTGATAATTTACTAAGAATCTCTGGCCAATCACTATGTAATTGATTGAAAGTAACTTGTTTCTCTATAATTTGACCACAAAAGTTAATAATATAATCACAACCCTTCAAAATTTTCTTAACATCTTGCTCGTTCCAAATATTTGTATCAATTAACTCGACTTGACCTGGCGAACCCATGGTGTTTTTAAGTTTTTGACATTACCAAGATTTTCGCGTGCCAATTTTCGTCCGGTACCCTGCTTTACAAAGTTTTTCGATCGTATATTTGGCTAAAAATGAATTTCCCCCAAAGATACCAATGACTTTTTCATTATTTTGCATTTTTCTTTTATTTTTAAAATATAATTATATATATATATAAAGAATACAACTATGCCAAAAATTCATCTTTGTGCTGATCTTCCTGAAGGGGCTGCGAAATCCCTAAAGACTACTGGTATAGCTTGCCTGGATGCAGAATTTACTGGATTATCGATTCCGATGCATGACCGACTCTCTTTAGTTCAAATTTGCGGACAAGACAGTAAAGAAATTTATTTGATTCAACCTAATAAAAAATATGAAACTCCTAATCTTGTAAAAGTTTTAGAAGATTCAAATATTCAAATTATAGGACATTTCCTTCGGGCCGATAAGAAAGCTCTCGAATTCTTTTTAAAACCTAAGTTTAAAATAAAAAATATTTTTGATACCAAGGTCGCTTCAAGATTAGTAAGAAGATATGATTCCGAACATGGCCTAGCACGTCTTTGTCAAGAATTTTGCGGGGTTAAGCTCGATAAGAAAATGGCATCATCGGATTGGGAAAAACCAATATCAGAATTTTCAGAAAAAGAAAAAAACTACGCTGCGGCCGATGTTCAATATCTTTTCTTAATTAAGACAAAATTAGAAACTATGCTTAAAAGAGAGAAGAGATATGAAATCTTTTTAAGATGCATGGAATTTTTAGATACACGTATTGAGATGGATAACTTGGGTTTTGATAAAATATTTGACCATTAATGAAAAATTTAAAATTCATTGCAAAACAGGCTGCAAAAAAACAAATAAAGGAACTTAAAAAAATCAATCGTGTTTTCAATAACTCATTTTTAAAAGCAATAGAATTAATTCATAATTGCCAAAATAAAGGTGGCCATATTCTTTGCGCAGGAGTAGGCAAATCTGAAATAGCTGCGAACAGGGCATCAAAATTATTTTCATCGATAGGGATTCCGTCATTCCCGATTTCAAGTCAAAATTTCTCTCACGGTGATGCAGGTAGTGTGACAAAAAAAGATATACTTTTAGTTTTTTCTTATTCAGGAGATAGTGTTGAACTTACAGATTTAATAAATTTTGCTTCACGGCACCGTATTCCTTTAATAGGTGTGGCCTCAAAGGAAAATAGCCTTCTATTAAAGTCGGCAAATGTGAAATTGCTTCTTCCAAAAGTATCTGAAGTTGACCCTACTGGATTAGTACCAACATCTTCATTTTCATTAATTATCCTTGCAATGGATTGTCTGGCTGTCTGCCTCATGCAAAAATCAAAATTTACAGAAATACAATTTAGAAAGTTTCATAGTGGAGGCTCTATTGGAAAGAAACTTTTAACTTGTGGACATATTATGCAAACAAAAAAATTACCAATTGTTAGTACCAAAAAAACTATTGGGGAAACCATCGAAATTATCACCAAAGGATCTCTTGGAGTTGCTGTTATAACTAAAGCTGGTTATAAAGTGGCTGGTTATGTAACAGATGGACAAATACGTAAATCGAAATTTTCAAAAAGAGAATCGATTATGAAAATATCTACAAAAAAACCAATATATGTTTCAGAAAATACTTTAGTATCGAAAGCTATATCACTTATGAATCAATATTCTATAACTAGTTTGCCCGTTTCAAATGAAAAAGAATTTAAAAAAGGAAAAGGAAGCTTTAAATTGCGTGGTATAGTACATATGCATCGTGCACTAAAATTTCAGTAAATAAAATTTATAATGAAAAAAAAACAAAAAAAGGCACAAATAATTCTTATATCAGTTGGTCTTCTTTTAATTCTCATAACATATTTCTATTATCCTTATACAAAAAAAATTAAATTTTCTGAGGATCAAACTGCGAAAAAAGATTCATTAAATACTCCTGGTATTGATCATGATACCTCATTTGAGCATGTTATATATCAAGGATCTTATGAATCGGACACAACATTCACTGTAAGTTCTGAAGAGGCTCACATATTAGATGAAGAGCCCGAGTTGGTATATATGAAAAAAATGAAAGTTCTATTATATTTAAATAATAACCGAACTGTGACCATCATTTCGGACCTTGGGAAATATCATAAACAATCGCATGATTGCT
>CAYRXL010000251.1:0-2749 GCA_964428295.1 uncultured Alphaproteobacteria bacterium | reverse complement strand
GTTTACTAAGCGCGTAACAAAAACTTTTTGACCCTCCACCAAATTTAACTCCAATACTACCAATAATTACAATACGTCCCCAATTTCGCTTTATCATCTGTGGGGTAATACTACGCATAAATAAAAAAGAAGAAATGGCATTGACATTCATCGATTCTAAAATATCTGAAGCCTTAATTTGTGAAAAGGGTTTGACTCGTAAAATAGCGGCCATGTTTATAAGAACATCGATTTCACTAAACAAATCCTCATGAACAACCAACGCTTGTTCAATAGCATTAGAATCGGAAAGGTCAATTTGCAGAGCCTGCATATTTTCTGAATCATCAATAAGATCAAAGAAGCTAGTCTGGCCCTTATTGTAGTGGCCTATGACTTTGAATCCTTCTGCCAAGTATTTTTTGCACGTCGCGACCCCAATATCTGAGCTCGCTCCTGTTATAAGAACCTGTCGCATAGAGGCACCATTCTTTATTTACTACAATTTTGGGTTGAGCATGACAAAAGTAGTCTGGATAAATCACTTAACATTCATACCACTTATACTACTGTACATGCTGTGCAAGGTTTTCTATTCCGGCGATGATTGTTGATATGATCTTTTCTAAGCTTTTCATACCCTGATGATCGCCAAAGCTCACTCAGACAAAAATTTTGGATCGACCCCTGAGATAAATTAGACTTGTAGTCCACATCACAAGGGTTAGCTTTTCCATCCCACCACACAAACATTCTTCGCCAAAGATCTGTGCAAGGTGTATCAATGCTGTTAGCAGGCTGATTATATACATTTTCCCAAGGGTTATAATTTACAAACGCAACTTGATCTACTAGATCGCTCCAGACTCTTTGCATTGAATCTAGATCCTGCTCATCTGAAAACTTAACGCCGGAAATACGAGTTATGATTGATAAACGAGGATAATGTGACTGTCGAATTTTTTGAAATCTTTCAATGTTTTCTAAAATAACAGATAACTTCCCATTAACTCGCAATTTGCTATATAGCGGTTCTTCGGCAGCATCTGCAGAAAAAACTAACGTTTTTACTCCACCAGAAAGAATGGCATGGCATTTTTCTTCATCAAGTAATGACGCGTTCGTATTAACTTTTAGATTTAAAAACTTTCCTTCTGTATATTCCAGCATGGGAACAATATCTTTGCAAATCATTGGCTCGCCGCGTGAGGCCAGTGATAAAAATTCTACATTTCCGACCGCCTGGTCAACAATATCTTTAAATAACTCAAGCGTCATCTGTCCCATAAATCCATTAGATTGATCAGTAAAAGTAGGATCCGTTTCAAAGCAGAAGACACAGCGAAAATTGCATATTGAAGTGGGCTCAATTTGCAAATATGGGGGATATTCATCCAAAATCTTTAATTGCGGAAAAACTTCATAACGGTAACGGTGAACTAAATAACGTGGCAAATCCTTATCAGAGTATGTTGCGATCTCTTCAATAACACTTGGGTTAAGAGAAAACTTGATCGGATTGTTTTTTGAATTCGATTCAAACAAATCAAAACAGACTTGTTTAAAAATTTTTTTATGCGCTTGAGATAATTTTTTAGTGAGATCCTCTCTTTTTTTTATAAGAGCGATGCGATCCAAAGTGTCAGACAGAGAATTATTTTGCTTTTGTCGAATCTCAAAAAAACTGTTTTGTTTATGGTAAATGGGTCTACCTTCGTTTTTCATTTACTGAGCCCTTGCTTCTTTAAAACCATGTTTGCGAAGCCAAAACTCTACCATGGGCATTTGCCATTCATAATCCACATCGCAGCCTCCCCAATTTAGAATTGGCGCAATCCGTTGGCCCATCCACTTTTGCGGTAAAAGTCCTGCACCTAATTTTTCAAGACATCCTGGCCGAACCACTGAAACTGACATGTCTGCAAAATGCACATCTCCTTGAGAATCACGATCACAATTCATAGTAAGAGGATCCCCAAATGTTTCAAAAGGAACCATTGGCTGCAAACACCCGTCTGCACCAAGCTTACGAGCCCGCAGAGGACTCCACATATTATAGACTGATGTGGTGACAGCAGAATCAAATCTTTCCTCGCTTCTCAGTATTGTTATTCCCTGGTCTATGAGTTCTTTGTTGACGGTGGCACCATTCGCAAATAGCAGAACAACCAGTTCAATATCCAACCCTTCCTTTTTAAGTCGTCTTTTTATTTCTTGATAGCCATGGGCAAACGCATCTTCACCTAATGCATCTTTACTTGCTAGTTCAGAGGGTCTCTCAATTAAATCAGCACCATGCTCCCTAGAAATTTTCATAATCTCAGGGCAGTCCGTGGAAACAAAAACCCGACCCACATAAGAAGAAGCTTTAGCTGCTAACAAAGGGTAAGCAGCAAGAGGTCTTCCTAAAACTGAATAAACATTTTTTCCTGGGAAACCCACACTTCCCTTTCGACCAATCATCAATGCACAAACAATAGATTTATTCAAGGTTTGTATGCCCTTAAAATTTTAGTTCTGTAAATGAAGGCCCTTCGAATTGTTTTTGTAACTTCTGGTTGAAGGCGGTTTTGCGCAGCATAAAAGAAACACTATTTTCTTGAGCTGCTTCTAAATCTGTAACTGAATCTCCAATAACCAAAGCCTGGTCGGACTGGTAATGCAAACGCTCTAATACACCTTTAATGACAGCGGCCTTAGTTTTTGGAGCTCCATGCACTTCTCTAAAACATATGTTTAAATCTAAGATCTTAATTATCTTTTCAATTTC
>CAYRXL010000250.1:2015-2758 GCA_964428295.1 uncultured Alphaproteobacteria bacterium | reverse complement strand
CTGTTCCTATTTCTAAATTAGTAAATGCATCAGAAGAAGTTAGAAAAGGAAATTTAAAAGTTAAAATAATAGAAAATAATACTAGTAGTAACGAAATATATTTGCTTATAAGTAGTTTTAATAAAATGGTTAAACAGATATTTGATCAAAGAAAAGATCTTATAACTGCTAATGAGCAAATAGATATGAGAAGAAAATTTACTGAAGCTGTTTTAACAGGAGTTACATCTGGTGTAATAGGAGTTGAGGCAAATAATAAAATATTTTTACCTAATAAAGCCGCGTTAGAACTTTTAGAAACTGATGCTAGCAAGCTAATAGGTGTAAATATTTCTCATGCCATTAGCAATAGGGTTAGTAACTGCTTTTCAAAAGAAAGATTCATCAATATCAAAGGCATTCATCTTTGAATTAAAGGTCTTGAGGGAAGATCCAATAGACAATGGAAAGCAAAATATTATAGAATCTCAAGTTGATATATACAGAAATGGTAAGAAAAAAATTTTAATAGTTAGAATCACTAGAGATAAAAGTGAAAATTCAATTACTGGATATATAGTTACTTTAGAAAACATTACAGAATTAGTAAAAATAGAAAGGGCTGCAGCTTGGTCTGAAATAGCTAAAAGAGTTGCTCATGAGATTAAAAACCCCTTGACACCTATACAATTATCTGCTGACAGAATTAAAATGAAATACCAAAAAGATATAAGAGATGATAAGGGTGTATTTATATCATGTAT
>CAYRXL010000250.1:1283-2005 GCA_964428295.1 uncultured Alphaproteobacteria bacterium | reverse complement strand
AAAGATACATTAGTTGAAACGTATAAAAAAAGTAGATACAATAATAAGACAAGTGAGTAATATAAGAAGAATGGTAAACGAGTTTTCATCTTTTGCTCAAATGCCAAAATCAAGACCTAAATTAATTTTACTTAACGATATAATTTTAGGTTCTCAAGCTATGACAAGTCTCGCGCATAAAGATATTGATGTATCAACCAATGCTGATAAAATTAAGAAAATTAAAGCTTTTGTTGATTCAAATTTAATAAGTCAGGCATTAACTAATCTCACTCAAAATGCAATTAATGCTATATATGAAAAGAGGAATAACATAGAAAGTAATAGTTTTGAGGGAAAAATTCATATTAATTTATCTTTAAATAATGGTAAATGTATAATATCTGTGAAAGATAACGGTATAGGATTACCAACTACAAATAAAAATGAGCTTACAGAACCTTACGTTTCGAATAGAATTGATGGAACTGGATTAGGCTTGGCTATAGTTAAAAAGATTGTTGATGACCATGATGGTGAGTTTACATTAAAAAATAATAAAGAAGGAGGTGGTGAGGCTATCTTAGCCTTTCCTAAACTTAATAATGCTAATAAATACTGAATAAGAGAAAGTCTTGGCAAAAGATATATTAATAATTGATGATGAAGAAGACATTAGAATGCTAATAGCTGGTATTCTCCAAGATGAAGGCTATGAGACTAGGTTTGCATGGGACTTAAAT
>CAYRXL010000250.1:0-1273 GCA_964428295.1 uncultured Alphaproteobacteria bacterium | reverse complement strand
AGCATGAAATTACAAATAGAGTTCCTTCATTAATTTTATTAGATGTATGGTTAGAAAAAAGTAAAATGGACGGCTTAGAATTATTAGATTTACTAAAAACTAGCTATAAAGAAATTCCAATCATAATGATTAGTGGTCATGGTACAATTGATATTGCTGTAAAAGCAATGAAAAATGGTGCATTTGATTTTATTGAAAAACCTTTTAATTCAAGTCTCTTAATTATCACGATTAAAAGAGCTTTAAAACTGAGTAATTTAATGAAGGAAAATGAAGCATTATCTAGAGTTTCTGAAATTCAAAACGAATACATAGGAAGCTCTCATCCATCGCAAGTTCTGAAAGAATTAATAGATAAAGTTGCACCTACAGGAAGCAGAGTTCTCATTAATGGAGCATCAGGTTCAGGGAAAGAGTTAATTGCAAGAATAATACATAAGAAATCTGATAGGTTAAACGGACCATTTTATGTGGCGAAAACTAGACAACACTCTGAATCAGATTTAGAAGAGGGAATTTTTGGAAAAGAAAATGAAAAAGGAATAATAGAAAAAATAGGTATTCTTGAACAATGTCATAAAGGAACACTTTATATAGATGAAGTCTTTAACTTACCCAATTCAACACAATCAAGATTTATTAAACTTTTTACAGAAAATAGTTTTACAAGAATAGGAGGAAAAATTCCTATATATTTAGATGCCAGAGTAATAGCAGGTACATCAAAAGATTTATTGAAAGAAATTGAAGATGGTAATTTTAGAGAAGATCTTTACTACAGATTAAGTGTTGTTCCAATAAGAATCCCATCCCTTAATGATAGGAAGGAAGATATTCCTGAATTAGCTAATCATTTTTTGAAGTCAATTTCTGATAAGCTTGGATGTGCGCCAAGAAAAATACTTGATGAAGCTTGTGTGCTTTTACAGGCAAAAAATTGGAAAGGTAATATAAGGCAGTTTAAAAATATAATTGAGCAAATAATAATATTAGCTCCTGGAGATTCAAATGAACCTATAAGTGCTGATATGATACCTAAAGAAATAGCAACTAGTTCTAATAGTTTTGAAGGGCAAATTATTGATGGTGATATGATTAAACTAAAATTAAAAGAAGCGAGAGAGATATTCGAGAGAGAGTATATAAGAGTACAGATGGCTAGATTCAATAATAATGTTTCAAAAACAGCAAATTATATAGGAATGGAAAGGTCTGCTCTTCACAGAAAGTTAAAAATATTAAATTTATTATATAAAACAGATTCAGAAACAAT
>CAYRXL010000249.1:0-2765 GCA_964428295.1 uncultured Alphaproteobacteria bacterium | reverse complement strand
GATGGTAGTAATTATGCGTTGTTAGAGATTATTACAAATGGTATAAAGGGTACGAGGATGAATGCCTATGGGAATAAAATGTCTCCTGATGATATACTTATGATTATAGCCTATTTGAGATGGGAAACAAAAAAATTAAAAGGACTGTGATAACTTAACAAACTATTTAAGAGGAAAAATGTTAGACGCTAAAACTTTATTTGATATGCATAAACTAATGTTAAGAAACGAAGTAATGTTGACATACTCTGGTTATATGTCGCAAGCTTTGCTCAGCTCAATAGCATCAGTTCTTAAACAACAAATAGAGCAGGAACAGGTTCCAAGAAAAGTAATGCGTAATATATTTTCAGTTTTTGTTGAGCAATATGAGAATGTTGTCAGATATTCAGATGATCAAATGGAAGATGATGGTAAAGATGTCAGATATGGAATTATGGCTATTTCTAAAGGGAATGATTCATATGTATTAAATTGTGGAAACCTCATTCAATCTGATAAGGTAGCGGCTCTGAAAAACAGGCTAGAGAACCTTCAAAAAATGTCTGAAGAAGATTTAAAAGCCTTCTATAAACAGAAGCTGAGGTCTGATAGTGAAGAAGGATCGAAAGGAGCAGGGGTTGGATTAATAGAGATAGCAAGAAAATCTTCATCATTTGAATTTGATTTTATTGAACTTGAGGATAAAAAAAATCACTTTTTTTTACTTAAATCTGTTTTGGATTAAAGTTTGGAGCTAATAGAAATGCCTGAAAATATAAAAATAGAAAGTTCAGAAAGATGTCCTAGTGTGCTTTGTGATTGGGATAAAGGAGAGATTGAAATAATGGGAGAATCTTATCCTGAAAATGTGACTGAATTCTATGGTCCAATTTTGTCAGACTTAGAAAACCATTTATCTAATAATAACAATTTGGATATTACATGTACCTTTGAATTGCTTTATTTTAATAGTAGTTCAGCAAAAGTACTTATGAGAATATTTGATATGTTTGAAGAAGCAGTGGATGAAAAAGGGCATAAAATTAAAGTTAATTGGAGAGTCGATGAAGAAGATGACAATATGAGGGAATTAGGAGAAGAATTTGCTGAGGATATTGAGAATATTAATTTTGAAATTATTACTAAATAGAATGGTCTTATTAATTGTCTGATAACGAGTTTTCACTTTTTAATGCAGAAGAAGAAGTTGTATCAGATGCTACAGAATTCACAAAAAATCTAGATTCAATAGAAAAAAAAACTCTTGGTGAAAGCTATAAGGGTTTACTAAAAAACTATAAGAAACTTTTTAGGGAAACGAAAAGATTAATTCGTATGAGCGATAAGATGGAGGCTGAATTGTCCCTAGCTAAAAGCAAACTTGAGGTTTATTCAGAAAAATTAAGTTTACAAGCAGCAACAGATTCTTTAACTAACCTTCCAAATAGAAGAAAAATAACATCTGTAGTACAGGAAGCTTTGGAGAATTATAGTAAAAATAAAAAGGATAATTTTCATGTTATTTTGTTAGATATAGATCACTTTAAGAAAGTTAATGATACATACGGACACAGTGCAGGTGATACGGTAATAAAAGAAGTATCAAATTATATGAGTGATCAATTGGTATCAAGAGGTTTGGTAGGAAGATTTGGAGGGGAAGAGTTCTTAGCTATTTTGAATGAAAAAGAAAAAAAATTAAGTCTAAAAATTGCTGAAAAAATTAGGATGGGTATTTCAGATTTAGAAATTAAGCATGAAAAATTAAGATTGAAAGTAACTGTTTCTATGGGAATATCATCATGTTTAGAACAAAATATATTTGACTCCCTAGTAGACTTAGCTGATGAAAGACTTTATCAAGCAAAGGAAAGCGGACGAAACAAAGTAGTTATTTAAAATATCGTTGATGATCCTAGGTAGTGTTTCTATTACTAAATATTGGAGGTTTATTCACAAAAATTTTATGTTCTATGGTATAACTGTAAAATGTAGATCTATAATATGATTAAATGAATTCTAAAAATTATTGTAGGGTTGTGATAGAATATTGGCAAACATATTGCATTCCATTCCATCTGTGGTAGGAGTGTTAAAAATTTGACATGTTATAATTTTACACAAAGTTCTTTAATAGGGAATTTATTATGGCTGAAGAAAACGTAGCAGAAAAAGATAGTAACAAAGAATCAAAGGAGCTATTTGAAAGCCTTACTGGAGCTCAGAAGTGTGCAATTCTTATGCTGCTTATAGGTGAAGAGGAAGCTGCAAATATAGTGGCTAATCTTGGACCAGAGGAAGTAAAAACACTTGGGTCAGCAATGTATCAAGTCCAGGCAATAAATCAAGATACAGTAAATTTAGTTTTAGACGAGTTTTTATCTATTATTAAAGCGAATACGGCTCTAGGGTTTGGAGCTACTGATTATATTACCAAAGTAATGGATAGAGCATTAGGAACAGAAAAAGCTCAGTCGATTTTATCCAAGATTACTCCTCAAGATGCTAATAAGCCCATAGATATTCTACAATGGATGGACCCAAAGTCTATTACTGATTTGATATCTGACGAACATCCACAAATTATCTCTGTAATAATTTCTTATTTAGATCCTGCTACTGCTTCTGATGTTTTAAGTCAATTAGATTCAAAATTGCAAACAGACATAATATACAGACTTTCAACATTAGAAAATATACAACCTGAAGCATTAAAAGAGCTAGAAAAAGTAATGGAGAGGAAATTTAATTCAAATGCCTCTTTAAGAGCTACTCAAGCAGGA
>CAYRXL010000248.1:0-2769 GCA_964428295.1 uncultured Alphaproteobacteria bacterium | reverse complement strand
GGAGCGACCGACGATTTTCTACCAGTGGCACTCGGAGACCTTTGAGATACCGGCCGGCGCGCAACATCTTGCGCACAATGACACGTTTGCGGGTCAGGCATTTGTCTACGAAGACTGTGTCTACGGGATCGAGTTTCATCCGGAAATAACGCGTGAAATGGTTGAGCGATGGTGCGTTTCTGAAAAAGGCCGTGCCAAGTTATCTCTTGAAGGTGCACAGTCCCACGCCCAGCAACTCGCGGGTTACGATCAACATCACGCGGCGAGCGACCAATGGTTGAGTACTTTTCTTGATGGCCATTTGTTGTTAGGTGGTTTTTCTAGTGGGTTGGCTGACTGATCAGTCAGTATGGGAAGGGTTAATTGACGGCGGTCAACATGATATGACAACGTCGGCATCGGGTTTCGCTTCTGGTTCGGCCAATGCATTGCCGTGGGCAAAGTCGTTGTTGGATCACGCCGAGCGTGTGGTTGTGCTGACTGGTGCTGGAATTTCAACGGACTCTGGCATTCCTGATTTCCGCGGCCCTCAGGGGCTTTGGACGCGTGATCCCGAAGCAGAGAAGCTCTCCGACATTTGCTATTACTTGAGTGATCCAGAAATTCGAAAAAAAGCGTGGCGCTCTCGAGTGGAGTCTCCCGCGATGAGCTCCCGTCCAAACGCTGGACATCATGCCTTGGTTGCGCTTGAGCAAAGGGGCGTGTTGCACACGCTCGTTACTCAAAATATTGATGGCCTTCATCAATTAGCAGGCAATGCTATCGAGCGGGTTATCGAGATTCATGGCACCATGCGATTTGTTCGATGTATGTCTTGTATTTATCGCGTGCCCATGGAGGAGGTAGTGGAACGTTTGAATGCTGGCGAGACGGATCCAGATTGTCCGGAGTGCGGCGGAATTCTGAAATCAGCCACTATTTCGTTTGGACAGAATCTAGTGCCGCAGGACTTGGCCCGGGCCGAACAGGCAGCACAGGAATGTGATTTGTTGCTGGCGGTTGGCTCGACCCTATCTGTTTATCCAGTTGCTGGACTGGTGCCGTTAGCCAAGCACAGTGGTGCAAGAATCATCATTGTCAACGGTGAGTCAACGGCGATGGATTCGTTGGCAGATGCGGTACTCGTCGGTGGTATCGGTGACCTGTGGCCATCATTGATCGGCTAGCCAATGGAGTCTTAGGCGCTTTGTTCCCTAGTGTCCGCTGATCACAGCGTGCAGCGGTTTGGTTTCCTCAAACTGACTTTTCTGCTCCGGTGTTGCTTCATGCTGGTAATCGCGTTTCCATTCATCTATGGTCATGCCATAAATCGCCTCGCGCGCCTGGTCGTAGTTCATCTCCAGTCCGGTATCAGTGGCAGCCGCGAGGTACCATTTGGACAGGCAGTTGCGGCAGAAACCAGCCATGTTCATCAAGTCGATATTCTGAACATCGCTGCGTCTTTGCAAGTGCTCGACGAGTCCGCGAAACGCGGCCGCTTCGATTTTTTCTTTCGTGGTGTTGTCCATTTTCTGTCTCGGCAAGGTTCCCGATTGGCATAGGGAATCGGTTTGATGGTGAAGAAAAATAATTACATCCCGCCAATGCCCGTGCATCGGTTAGCGGGTAAGATAGTTGTATCGTGCACTGTGAGAAAATGATGGAAAAGAAATCGTTTCGGCGTTGGGTCAGGGTACTTGTTCGATAGCGCAAGAAAAGCCGAATCCGCTTTCTATGACGCGTTCGAACAGGCTGATCTGCGCGCCATGATGGAAGTTTGGGACAAGGACGACTGTGCGTGTATCCATCCCATGACTCACCGGATTGAGGGCTTTAACGCGATTTCTGACAGCTGGCAGTCCATTTTCCAGTCGGACGTTCAACTTGGATTTTATCTGACGCAGACACGTTACCTTGTCGAGGCTGGTCTGGCCGTGCATCAGGTGTGTGAAAATATTTCCTTTGTCGATCAGGTCCAGAGACACGAAGCCAAGATGCTGGCGACGAATGTTTACCGCGCTACCCCAGCGGGTTGGAAAATGGTATTGCATCATGCGTCCCCAGTGCCGGGAAATGTCGCGTCAGACAGCTTGCACTGAACTGCTGCTTTGATTTGCCCATCTTCGTATTTGGATCAAGGTCAGGCAGGTAAATGACTGTTTCCTATTTGCGGAGAGTTCCAGCGTCATCGCTATTGATGGAGCGGAATCTTGATTAATGAACCCGTTAGAGCATTCGTTGCCGGTTGCGGTTACGTTGGTGAACGCATTGCGAGGGCTGAAGAACGCCTCGGATCGACAGTAAGTGGGTTGGTTCGCCGACGCGACCGGGCGGCGGCACTTGAGGGACAAGGTCTTGACGTGATGGGTTGTGCCCTCGCTCAGCCACAGCCTGCTGCTGCGTTATCTGTTGCCGGCGCGCGTGTGTATTACCTGATTCCTCCTCCCCGGCACGGTGAGCGTGATGTACGTATTCGGGCCTGGCTGGACGGGTTGTCGGATGAGGCCTTGCCTTTGCGCGTTATTCTGATCAGCACCACGGGTGTTTACGGCGATTGTCAGGGTGACTGGGTCAACGAATCACGTCATGTCCATCCCAAGGCGCCACGAGCAAGGCGACGTGTGGACGCTGAGGCGGCTTTTGCCAACTGGCGGAAAAAAACAGGGGTCACTGGTGTGGTGTTGCGTGTGCCAGGTATTTATGGGCCAGATCGATTACCGGTGAAGCGCTTGCGCTCGGGGGCACCGGTTGTGGCGGCCGATGAAGCACCTTGGAGTAATCGAGTCCATG
>CAYRXL010000247.1:2323-2772 GCA_964428295.1 uncultured Alphaproteobacteria bacterium | reverse complement strand
ACTGAAAGCATAGATACAATGGATGGGATAGGTTCCAATATAAGGATCGATCATTTTGGGGGTGTAGTAAAAAGGATACTACCAAGAAGAAATGATAGTATCAACCAAGAATGGTTATCAGATAAATCAAGATTCTCATATGATGGTCTTACCAATCAAAGGTTAGATGTTCCCTATGCTAAAAAGGATAATAAATTTGTTCAAATTTCATGGAAGAAAGCACTTAAATTACTATCAGAAAAGATTGGAACATTAAAAAAGGAAAAAATAGCGGTTATTTCGGGCAGTCAAACGGACGTAGAGACTATGGTTGTAATGAAGGATATTCTTGATGAACTAGAGATAGACAATAGAGATTGTAGGTATGATTGTTCATTATTACCTACTGAGGGGAGAGAAAACTGGTTATTTAATCCAAGTATAGAAGGAATTGATGTTGCAGATAGAAT
>CAYRXL010000247.1:1519-2313 GCA_964428295.1 uncultured Alphaproteobacteria bacterium | reverse complement strand
TTGTTAATCGGATGTGACCCAAAAAAGGAAGCACCACTAATTAATTCTAGAATTAGAGAGCGATGGCTTTCAGGGCATTTGTCTGTTATGGGCTTAGGGGTTCCTAATAACTTGTCTTATCAATTAGATTATATAGGTGATAATCCAAAAATTTTAGAGGAAGCTTGTGAGAATAAACATCTTAAGATAAAAAAATTTTTTGAGAACTCTAAAAATCCAATAATTATTTTAGGTAACTCTGCTTTATGCAGAAAAGATGGTAGAGAAATACATTTTCTATCTAAGTTGTTAGCTCAAAAAGTAGGAGCAATAAGGGATGAATGGTTAGGCTTTGCGGTCTTGAATACTTCAGCTTCTCGTGTGGGTGGTTTAGAGGTTGGATTCACACCAAGAAATAAAGGGAAAAATACTAGAGAGATAATTAACTCAGTAAATAGAGGTGACATTGAATTATTATTATTGCTAGACTGTGATGAGCTAGAATTTTCAAATAAAAATAATCCTTTCACTGTTTACGTTGGACACAATGGGGAAAATGGGGCTTCTAAAGCAGATATAATACTTCCTTCTTCTGCATACACAGAAAAAAATGGTATTTACTTAAACATAGAAGGTAGGCCTCAAATAACAAGAACAGCTGTAGCACCTCCTAAGCTGGCTAAAGATGGATGGAAGATATTTAGAGCTCTTGCAGACCATTTAGATATAGCTTTAGATTATAATTCTCACTCACAGCTTTTACATAGAATCCATAAAGAATGGAATCATCTTTCAAAGTTGGGGGAAATATCTTT
>CAYRXL010000247.1:709-1509 GCA_964428295.1 uncultured Alphaproteobacteria bacterium | reverse complement strand
ATTACTATATGACTTGTTCTATATCTAGATCATCAAAAACTATGGCTAAATGTAGCATTTCATTTTCAAGAGATGATACTTAAAATGATTAGTATTTTTGAAAGTATCATACAACCATTTTTAACAATAGTTATGCATATTATGATAATAATAGTACCACTACTAATTGTGGTTGCATTTTTAACATACATGGAAAGAAAAGTAATAGCTGCTGTTCAGTACAGAAAAGGACCAAATGTTGTAGGTTTTTTTGGATTATTGCAGCCTTTTGCAGATGGGGTTAAATTATTTACCAAGGAAACTATAATACCAGCGAGTGCTGATAAGGTAATTTTTATAATAGCTCCAATGATTTCATTCTCATTATCTTTAGTAGCATGGAGTGTTATTCCTATTTCTGAAGGTATAGTATTATCTAATATCAACGTAGGAGTTTTATACCTTTTTGCTGTGTCTTCCTTATCTATTTATGGAGTAATCATGGCAGGTTGGGCAAGCAATTCTAAATATCCTTTTTTAGGAGCTTTAAGATCAGCAGCTCAAATGGTTTCTTATGAGGTTTCAATTGGTTTCGTAATAGTATGTGTATTGTTGTGTGTTGGCTCATTAAATCTTACTGAAATTGTTTTAGCACAAAAAAATTGTTGGCTTGTGTTCCCTCTGTTTCCTATGTTTGTTATTTTTTTTATTTCTGCATTAGCAGAAACTAATAGAGCTCCATTTGACCTTCCAGAAGATGAGGCGGCTTTAGTAGCAGGGTATTTTACAGAATACTCAGCAATGTTATTTGCCATGTTCTT
>CAYRXL010000247.1:0-639 GCA_964428295.1 uncultured Alphaproteobacteria bacterium | reverse complement strand
ATGCTGCAATGATCTTAATGAGTTCAATGGGCACGATTTTATTTTTAGGTGGTTGGCTTCCGATTCTGACTCTAGGCCCTTTTGAATATATACCTCCATATTTATGGTTTTTCATGAAGACAGGTTTTTTATTATTCATTTTTTTATGGGTAAGAGCTACATTTCCTAGATATAGGTATGATCAATTGATGAGACTTGGTTGGAAGGTGTTTTTACCTTTATCTTTATTATGGGTAATCTTAACTTCATCTTATTTGACTTTTTTTAATAAACTTCCAATAAATTAAATGAGAAAATGTTAAAATTTTTTAAAATATTAAAATCGTTTTTATTATTAGAACTGGCGAAAGGGTTATGGCTTACGTTAAGGAGTATGTTCCGACCTTCAGTAACAATAAATTATCCATATGAAAAGGGTCAGTTAAGTCCAAGGTTTAGAGGAGAGCATGCACTTAGAAGGTATCCAAATGGTGAAGAGAGGTGCATCGCGTGTAAGTTGTGTGAAGCAATTTGTCCAGCACAAGCAATTACTATTGAGGCAGAACCAAGAGAGGATGGTAGTAGAAGGGCTACTAGATATGATATTGATATGACTAAATGTATTTATTGTGGTTTTTGTCAAGAAGCCTGTCCTGTTGA
>CAYRXL010000246.1:445-2786 GCA_964428295.1 uncultured Alphaproteobacteria bacterium | reverse complement strand
ATTGACCAGTGATAGAATACAGACCGTGCACCGATCCCAGCCCCATTGATGGAAATATATTTATCTTCATAATGCCAGTCACCGCCGCCGGATTTATAGGTGGAAAAAAATATTGGATATACATTAAAATTTTCACTTGAATATAAAATTCCCATGAGAAGAAAAGGATAGAATGTATAATTACATTTGAATAATTGCATTGATGTTAATTACTCCTTGCTCCTCTAAATACAATATTGATGAATGCTCTTAAAAAATATTTGAGATCTGTTATCATAGGTTTTTCTATTTTTTGTAACAAGTACATTCTTTCACTTCTCAACAAACCTTCAAAACTATTTGGTAAATCAGCATAGAAAGGTGGAATTAATCCTGGAATAAATTTGGTTCGAAATTTTTGTAAATCAATAGGATAAAGATCAAATTTTGCTTGACTTAGTGCACGTACACCAACTAGTGTTACGTCACCTCGAAACCAGTTTAATAACTGAGGTAATTCATCTATCCAATATTTTCTTATAACCTTACCCCAATTGGTTAAACGAAAGTCACTTTTTATCTTATCGCCATCTTTTCTTAATCCTTGTTTTTTATATAATTCAGCTTGTAAAAATTCACTATAGGGATGCATAGTTCTGAATTTGTATATAGAAATTATCTTGCCTTGATAGCCGATACGTCTCAATTTTACAATAGGCCCGTACGAAGGAGAGTCCTCCAATGAAACCGTTTTTAATTTTTTACATATAAAATAAATACGGTCACCTATCATTTTATCCTTTACCATCTCAAATCCGCAAAAGGAAAGCCGGCCAAAAATTTCTGCTTTTGAAAAAATTCTATTATTCCCTTTTGTAATAATAAAATAGATTTGTTTTGTGACAGGAAGTTTTGGAAAAACACGGTGAAAAATAAAATGAATTGGAAAAATTAGTGCAAACAGAAAATGAGGCATTTGAGTTCTCAGGTGTTCCCTGAATTTTTCTAATGGAATAAAGCTACCCATTAAAAGACTACCATTATTCAATTTTTTATAACTAGTCAACAAATAGTAGTTTAAACGGCGAAAATCATTTAAATCATGAAAATTAATTAATAAGTCTTGACTGTGGTTAGGCAGCACCTGAATATTGACTGTGGATGATGTATTCAATATAGCAACCTTGTCTTTACCAATTTTTTCAAGTTCCAGTGATTTAGAAAGCAGGTGCAGGATTTTGGCACGATTGCTAAGACGAATATCTTTCAAACTATGTACTAAATCTTGAATAGAGAAATAGACGTCATTAATATGATTGGATGTAGTCGTTTTTAAATTTTCTTGCCCATTGCTACCATTCACAGATGGAATGGTAATGATTTTGCCAATTCCGTTTTTTTTCGATCGGCCAAAAAAATATAAATAAAAGCCAAATACCTCAAGGCTTGAGAAGACCATACTGGTTTTAAACATCAGGTTTCCGGCGTAAGGTTCTAGACGAAGAAAAAAGTAAAAAAATGCTAAAAACAAAAACATCAATATAGTTGCTTTTATATATGGCGCTATCTCGTAGTAATGATTTAATGTATTTGGTGCCTTGTAGCGGTTGGTGACTAGGGTGGAAATGCCCCATGTACATATAAGGATCAATAAGCTTTTTTCGTTAAAAGGATTATACACAAAATTCCCCTCTACCAGCCAAACAGTGACTATATAAATAATAATTAGTGATATGCCTCCTGGTATCATCCATTTAAAGAAATATTTGTTTTTCAGAAGCTCAGTTTTATCAACCGTACCTATTATTTCACCAAGATCAAAAGAAGGTTGAAACATGGTAATAACAGCAGCTAGACCGATCTCAATAAGAAATACTATCAGTGTTACTAGGATGATAAAAATCCTGGATGTGCTCCATAGATCCGTGAATGAAACTGTTATGGTTATGGACAGAAGACACATTAGTGTAGCCCATGAAATAATTCTTAAAACAAACCAATAGGGTCTTGTAACCATAATACGATATTTATCATAGTAAATTGAAAATGATGCCCAGAAAAAAATAAATGTGAGAAATAAAATCAAGTACTTACCCGCGGGTATAACTTTTCCAAATTTATTATAATTCAATATGCCGAAAACCAGAGTGAGAAGTAGTACATCCCCAATAAAAAAATACCTCAACTTAGATTTGATATTATGCATCAGTATTTAGGGAGTTGAATGGGGGATTAACATTTGAATACCAAAGCAGGGATACCTTTGGGTACAATTAACGACTGGTATTAATTCTCGTATTTCAGCTTGAAAAAACTGCAAAGTGTTTTTTTGCCCAAAATCAGTTTCCTTAGTTAATCCCCA
>CAYRXL010000246.1:0-435 GCA_964428295.1 uncultured Alphaproteobacteria bacterium | reverse complement strand
TCTTAAACGGATTCGATTCAATCCGTTGTTTATTAATTAGTTATTTAGCGTTTTACTTCGATATAAATATATACAGTACTACTACCAACTTACTGTCCCATAATATCAGATGCAAAAATTTATTTATTGAAAAATATAAATTTTTAAACAAACAAATATTTTTATAAATAGGACTCCAGTATAGATATAATTTTTTTTGAACTTTTACCATTCCCAAAATATTGGGGTCGATATTCTGGCGGTTTAAAGTTTAGACAATTTTTAATCAATTGATTCTTTTTATTTCCAACCAAGATATTCCAACCGGCCTTAACAGTTTCGACCCACTCTGTTTCAGGTCGAATTGTAATACATGGAATTCCATTTAAGTAAGCTTCTTTTTGTATCCCTCCAGAGTCTGTAATGATTTTTTCTGCATGTTTTAGTAATAAAATG
>CAYRXL010000245.1:2437-2800 GCA_964428295.1 uncultured Alphaproteobacteria bacterium | reverse complement strand
CAAGCAATGGCTCCACAAGCACTTTGCCTTCGGGTGAAAGCACGAAGATAAAGTTACTGACGGTCGTGCGCACAGCATCGATAACCCACTCTAAAATAGGCCGATCAAGCAAAGGATAGAGAACCTTCGGCAGATGATATCCAAGTCGTGATCCTGCTCCTGCAGCCGGTATGACTGCCGTCCAGTCAGCAGGTTCGACACTCTTTCTAGGCACCTCATTAAGATCAAATAAGCACTTCATAAGTATTCAGATATTTGTATCATAAGCATTTCCGGGCTACTAAGAAGGACTGCCCCATGTTGTAGCGCAAAGGCAGGCGGTGAAGCCTAAAGAACCGAACTGCCTTTGCCAGGATTCCGAAA
>CAYRXL010000245.1:0-2427 GCA_964428295.1 uncultured Alphaproteobacteria bacterium | reverse complement strand
ACGCTCAATAACGTAACCCAATTCGAGAGTTTGATAGAATGAGCGACTTTCTTTTACAATTAACCCGCGCTCTTCTAAGAAGTGCTTGATTGTAGTTGGTGTAAAATACAACAGATGGACGTTAAGGAAAAACGGCCATTTCATTCCCTGTAACCATCTCATTAGACTGGCATAATTAGGGTAGTTCACAATCAGCACCCCTTTGTCCTTGAGAAGATGATTGACCTGCCTGATCACCTCATCTGGATCAGTCAAGTGTTCTATCACATCCCACAAAGTAATAATATCAAAACTTGCCTTGGCAAACTCTTGTTCAGACAGCAGACCCTTGCGTATATCGAGATTGTATGTTTTTTTTCCGTACTCAGCCAACCAAGAGCTTGGCTCGACTCCGGTTACCGAGAAACCCAGATCTGAGGCTGCTTTTGGGAAAGCTCCCCCCGCACAACCAATATCCAAAACTCGTGTTTGAAGATCTACATTAATCTTATAGCGAGATAAAATATAAGATAAGCTTCTTTTAAAGGTCTTGATTCGTTGGACGTTTTGCTCTGTAAACGTTGGGTCAACTGCATTTTTATATCCATTGAGAATGATTGCTTGATCAATACGTGGATTCAAATAGACAAGAGAACAATTCCGGCATTGAACTAGCTGATCCATCAGTACGCGGTCACTAGACGCCAAATAGACTGCACATAAATTTTCGTTGCTCAACCCTGAAGGATACTGAGCAGGTCGCAACACCGTATATTCCTTAGTCTGGCAAACTGGACAGGGAATTGTTTCCAGTTTTAAATTATCCTGCTTATCCATTATTTCCATGCGGCCCCCAGACTTAGCCATTTTAATTTCAAAGCCCGGTACGGCACCATTTCCATTTTTGTTTCAAAGTTGTGAAACAAGAAGTTGAATGGCTGTCGAAGTAGTTTAAACGTCTGATAGCGCATTTTCCAGAGTAAGAAATTTCGATATAAACGCATACGGAAGTGAGCTAGAAGGGTGTAGTCCTCACGCCAGGTTGGTGAAAAATTAAGTTGAGATAGGGATTGATAGCCGCTGAACTGCGAATAGATACCCGAACCAGGAACAGGAGTAATGATAAATAGAGCGATTTCATCTATCCCCTGTCTTGTAAGTTTGAATGCTAAATCCCACGTTTTAGAACGATCCTCATCTGTTTCCCCGGGGAATCCCAGTACAAAACAGGCTTGACTGCGAATTCCCATCTCGCTCATACGCTTAACCAGCCTTAGAGCATGATTCAGTTTGAACGGCTTACGGATCTTCTCTAGCAGTTGCTGTGAGCCAGTCTCAGGGGAGATTGAAATGTAACGGCAACCTTCACGAGCCATTAGGTCAATAGTGTCTTCGCTACGGATAGTTTCTACCTTTGTACCAGCAACAATTTTCCAGATAATATTCAATTTACGATCAATTATTTCCTCACATATCTCACGAATACGCTTGTCAGAGATTGTTGGGTTAAGATCCTCGATATGAAATTCTCTCAAATCGTATTTACTCGAAAAATACTACATTTCATCAACAACACCCTTTGCTGACCGACATCGCCAACGTTGCTTATTGGTTTCAGGGACGACACAAAACTCACACGGATAAGGGCAGCCTCTTGAGGTCAGGATCGGTAGATATTTTTTGGTTGTTTGTGGCCCATGAGCAAAGCGCAACCTCCAATAATTCTCCAGTGGGAAGAGATCCCATGCAGGTAAGGGTAAATCATCAAGATTTTCAATGAAGTCTTTTGGTGGGTTAAAAAAATTTTGAGATCCTAAACCATTGACTCCACTTTGATGATCTATGCTTACGCCATCTAGGAGCAGCTGAGACAAATGAACTGCTCGATAATCACCTTCACCGCAGAGTATGTAGTCCGCCCCGGCAGAGTAAAACTCACTGGATACTTTTTTTAATGAGTAGGCGGTCACTGCTTGAGTATTTTCAAGCACGATCACTGAGATATCAGGTCTATTAATTTTTACAAATTTTACAATCTCAATCGTAGAAACATGGTTTGTCAGGTTAATTGCATAAACGTACACAATTTTTGTTTCTTGTGGAATCTGTTCTACTATTTCCTCTGAATTCAATCCAACTATAAGAAATTGCCCTACATGACGGGCTTGGCTAGTTTTCTGTGCATACGCATCAATCACTTTAATCGGAAAACCTTCTCTCACTAAGTTAGCAGCAACGTAAGCCAAACTCAAAGGCATGTAAACGATTCCAGTAGTAAATGGATCATTCCGTTGGACAACTAAACATGGGTTAATTAAAACTATCACTGAAACCCGGGGGAAACGCACCAGAAAACGCCGTCTCTTTGCAAAATAACAACACTTGAGAGGGCTAATCTTGCTGAGGACAGGCACCAATACTCAAGAGGGGGACTATCCAAAAATAATT
>CAYRXL010000244.1:0-2824 GCA_964428295.1 uncultured Alphaproteobacteria bacterium | reverse complement strand
CAAAGAGTGATAAACACTCTGACCTTTACACAGATGAAGATCCAAAAGGGACGATACATGGTTTAGGTTTCAAAGATGTAAAGACTGCAAAGGCAAGTGTCAAAAAGATAGAGGGTTCAGATAGAACTCACGCACATAAAATACAAGCGGCGATTGCTATGGAGCAACGTGCTAGGGTGATGGGCAAGACGGCAGAGGCAGCGGTCTATCGTAAGTATATCGAAAAGATGAAAAAGAAAACTAAGAGGATGGACGAGAACAAACATGGTTTCGAGTGTCCTCCAGGCTATAAGTTTGATTCAGAGATTATGCAGTGTGTTCCTGTAAAATCCAGATTTAAGACATTACGACATTACCCATACTTTTTATCTAGAAAGGATGTTTCATCTGATCAACAAACAGATCAATCTCAAGATAGTCAAGATTCAAATGGCAACGAGAATGGGAATGGACAAGGTTCAAATGGGACAGGAAATGGCAATGGTGGTAATGGTGGAACAAGTGAAGTTTTTCTAGCCGCAGATGTTAGAAAGATGCCCGGTGGTGGATTTGGTGTTTATGCAGATAAGTTTGTCAAAGGTAAAAGAGTGATGACTTCTGGCGGCAAACATCAAAAGGAACTGAAGAAAGTTTATAAGAATAAGAAAGATGCAAATGATTATATGGCTGCAATCATGATTGCTAAAGGTGGTGGATGATGAAAACATTCAAACAACTCTACACAGAAAAAGCACCAGACACTGCCGATGCCATGAAAAGGTTTAAAGCTGGTAAAGCAGGGTTTACAGACAAAGCACATCTTAAAGCAAAGGGCCTGATACCACGGGCAGATGGAACTAAAAGAAAGTCTGATAAATATAAATGAGGTGACAAATGCAAAACACTATATTATGTGTCAAGTGGGGCGACAAATATGGAAATGAATATGTTGAGAAGTTAAAAGAACAGGTAGAAAATAACTGTTCAGTGCCATTCAATTTTTACTGTCTTACAGATAAACCAACACAATCTTATGATATTCAACTTCCCACCATTTGGGATGCTTATGAAAATGGAAAGTTTTGGGCATATAGAAAACTTTATATGTTTAATGAAAGAGTTGCTAATATTAAAGGTGACCAATTTTTATATCTTGATTTAGATGTGATTATTCAAAAAGACTTAAAATATTTTTTTGAGATTAATATAGAAAGACCTTATATTGTTAAGGGCTGGTGGAATGATGTAGAAGTTTGTAAAAAGAACTATGCAAAGTTCCAATCACCAATGGTCAACTCCTCCGTCATACGATGGAATAGGGCTCAGTTGCAAAAAGTATATAAACATATCAATGACAATTTAGATGTTATATTTTTTACCTATCCTACCATTGACAATTACCTAAATCATTTTTGGTATAATATGCATGAAGAAACACAAAGTGATGATAAATCATTTCTAAATGTTTTTCCAGAGGGCAATATTTACTCTTGGTATAAAGGAAATATTTTTCCACATGATATGGAGCCAAAGAAAAAGAGACAGGAATGTAAAATTTGTTTGTTTAATAATAGTGGTGAAGATAACGACACTGAGGAATTGAAATCATTATGGAATACTTAAAATATACACCAGAAATGGCAAGGGATTGGAAGAATGCAACTAATTATGCTAAAGGATATTTGCACAAAAGAGTTTTAGATTCTATGAATGAGTCGCAGTTAATCAGTAAGATGTGGTTAGTTCAAGAGTTGTTGAATTTAAATATCAAACCTATTAATATATCATTGTTGGCCGGATGGTTTGCTCAGTATACTGTCCCTTTACTTATTGATAACTTTAAAACAATTGAGTGGATAGAAAATTTTGAGATGGACAGGGGCATAAAAGATGTTGCTTACAAGTTTAATAAAAGATATAAAGATGATAAAAAATATAAGGTGTCAATTAAAAATGTCATGTTTGATAATTTAGTATCACTTTCAGCGCCTAACTTTGATACGGTCATTAATTGTTCTTGTGAACACATGTATCCAATGTCTAAATTTAGAGAACTATCAAATACTGGTGTAAATAATAATACATTATATGTTCTTCAATCATCAGATGACACTCAATATGATGATCATATAAATTGTGTTAATGATGCTGACGAATTAGCAGAGCAAGCAAATTTAATAGATGTGATGTATGCGGGAAAAAAACTTCTTCCAAACGGCATGATTCGATTTATGGTGATAGGAAAATGATCAAAATAAAAGACTTAGAGTGGTTTTGTCCACAACCATTTATGAATACTCTTGTGTATAGAACTGCCGCACCACAATCTTGTTGTGTCTTAAAGCAGTGGCCTAAAGGACCAATCAACCAAAAATATGGGACATCCAATCCCATAGAGTTACATAATGAGGAGGAGTATTCTAATTTTAGAAATGAATTTTTGAATGGGGGTGGGCCATTAACAGAAAAATATTGTGAGGTTTGCATTGAACAAGAAAAACACTCAAGTCAGAGTCATAGAAACATATATTTAGAAAAATTTACTAACGAATGGGGTGAATATAGTGAGCATTTTGAAAACTTAGAAGAATATATTAATACAGATATGAGTGAGCCGAACTTTAAGTTTATGGAATATGTTGCGCCTAGTAACTTTTGTAATTTAAGGTGTAACATGTGTGGACCATATAACTCTTCATCTTTAGCAAAAGAAAATAAGGACATTGGATTATATGATGCTTATGGCATGGAGCCGTTTAAAAATAAGACATTAATAAAACAAAAAGACAATGTTGAAGAATACGCTGATATATTAAAAAATCTTGTTGAACTAAAACTCGTTGGA
>CAYRXL010000243.1:1542-2825 GCA_964428295.1 uncultured Alphaproteobacteria bacterium | reverse complement strand
AATCCCTATAACTTATTAAATAGATCCTTCGAAATCGGGCTTTCAGAAATTTCATTTCGGGAACATGTAGGGTTACTTGCCTATTCTCCTTTAGCTTTTGGTGTTTTATCTGGAAAATATTTAGATGGTAAAATTCCAACTGAAGCTAGACTCACTCTTTTTGAAAGGTTTAAAAGATATACTGGAGAACAAGCAGATTCTGCCACGAAAAATTATATAGAGATTGCACTTAATTACAATTTAGATCCAGCACAAATGGCACTAGCTTTTGTAAATATGCAAGGTTTTTTGACATCAAATATTATAGGCGCAACTACACTCGAACAACTTAAATCTAACATAAATAGTGTTACTGTTACACTTTCAGAAAGCGTATTATCTGATATTAATAAAGTACACAAAAAATATACGCTCCCGTGTCCTTAAAACTAAGATCTAAGTTCCAGTATTTACTAAAAATTAAAATATTTTAGTCGTATAACTTTATGAGCAAGAATTTTTGTGAGAGCAAATACATTCTACAAGATATTCTTGCTCATCTCTCTCTACATCATATAATCTTAAATAATCCTAATTGTACTATTATAAAGTCTAACTTACAAAAGAGGAAGATTAATGAAATATATAGTTATATTTACAAAGGATCCAAATCAGCCACCTGAAAAATTTGCACCCTATTCTGATGAAGAAGCAGATATTGCAGTAAAGTTATATAAAGATGGTTTTATTAGAGAAATGTATTCAAGAGGCGATGGTAAGGGTGCCATTGCTGTAATTGAGGCAAATAGCGAAGAAGAGATTCTAAACAAAGCGTCAGCGCTTCCTTTTGTAAAATTAAATTTACTAAAATTAGAAATTTATGAAGCCCTTCCATATAGAGGACTCATAAGAGGAGTATAATTTTATATTTAAAAACTACATAACTTGAGAGTTAATGTTTTCTATATATTCATAGCTATCAGGTTTAAAGTATTTATTTTTTCCCAGATTCTCAAAGTGATTTATCGCTATTGGAAATCTTTTACATGAGTCTTCGTCTATTATAGGATTCCATTTTTTTTCCATAAAATGTTTTGGAGTAACTTTTTCTCTAGAAAATAAAGCATATTCGCAAAAATAACAAATATCAGCCAAGGTTAAATATTCACCAGAAATATATGATTTTTCAGGATTTGTTAATGCATTTTCAATACCTGACATGTATTTATAAAATGCTTCCTTAGCCTCTTCTCTTATGCCATCAGTAAAAGAATTATAATTTAAAGAAAATAAATATCTTTGTG
>CAYRXL010000243.1:0-1532 GCA_964428295.1 uncultured Alphaproteobacteria bacterium | reverse complement strand
AAATTAGCGATGTATCCAAAAAACTATCTATACGAGATCTTTCATAAATTTTATCACCGTATATCTTGCTAGTTTTATCTCATAATCTTGCTACTAATCTCATTATACTATTAGATTCAAATATACCTATGTCCCCTAGAGGGCTAAATGCAGCAGGGACAGTTCCAAAAGGATGTAATTCCATGAAATTCATAGTCTTGTATAATGCTTCAGAAAATCCTGTTTTTCCTTGAATTTTTATATTTAAATATGATTTTTTCTCTTCTTTAGTAAGTAACTTAGCATCAAAATCCCACAGCCAGTTTTTTAAATCCCTAGGAGTGGACCCTCTCAAATCTAGTTTTATCCCTAATATTCTTGCAGTAATGGTAGCTTTCCATACTCTTGGATTAGGCAAATAAGAGAATATTCTTATATTTTGTGTTTCGTTAGACAATTATTTAAATCCCTATTTTTATTTTCTATTTTACTGAAAATTTTCTAAAAGTTATAATTTTTATAAAAACAATTATTAAACGAGAATATACATGAATAATAATTTCATAGAAACCTGGAAAAATTCAAAAGATACTGTCGTTTCTAATAAAGGAATTGTTGTCTCACAACATCATGAAGCCTCACGTATTGGAGCTAATATATTAGAGTCTGGGGGTAATGCGGTTGATGCTGCTATCGCAACTGCTCTTTCTATAGGAGTCGTTGAGCCATGGATGAGTGGTATAGGTGGTGGTGGATTTATGCTTTATTACAATGCTAAAACAAAACTAGCCCATTGCATAGATTTTAGCATGAAATCACCAATAAATCTGAATATAAAAGATTATAAATTATGTGGTGATTTTATCGATAAAGATCTTTTTGGTTGGCCAAAGGTGTTTGAAGATAGAAATATTCATGGCCCTTTTTCTTTTGCTACTCCAGGAAACATAGCTGGTCTTTCAACTGCCTTAACTAATTTTGGAAATTTTTCATGGAAAGAAGTAATAGAACCAGCAATACAAGTGTCAAAGAGAGGGTTATTAGTTGACTGGTATACAACTCTTAGAATTGCAACAGAATCAGAAAACCTTAGTAAGTATAATAGTTCAAAGAATTTCTTCCTACCAAACGGATTTTCTCCTATCAGTAACCTTCCTGAAAATCCGCTATATTTAATAAATGAAAAACAAATTAGCACATTACAAAGATTAAGGGATGCTGGTCCAGAAGATTTTTATATTGGAGATATAGCAAATACGATAATTAAAGATATGAATGATCTTAATGGATGCATAAGCAAAGAAGATTTAAAAAATTATAAATCTAACATAAGAGAAGCAGGAAAGTATAGGCACGGAGATACTGATGTATTTTTTGCCGATGGTTTAACGGCAGGACCTTCTTTAATAGATGCTTTGAAGAAAATTACTAGTTCTAATATCTCTAATGATTCACATCCAGATAGCAAATCTTATATAGAATATATAGATATTCTTTTTAAAACTTACGAGGAAAGATTAGCTAAGCTAGGCGACGACAAATCAGATACTTGC
>CAYRXL010000242.1:0-2827 GCA_964428295.1 uncultured Alphaproteobacteria bacterium | reverse complement strand
GAGGTTCAAGACGACGAGCCGCTTGATGAACTTGTCGAAAGATGCCTCAACGTGCGCCTCAAGGTGCTGATCGAGAAGCGGCTTGAGGCTGGATGCACCGACGAAAATCGCCTCGAAAAGTCTGCAGAACTTCTTGACTTTAAAAATACAGGAACAGTCAAGGTAAAGATAGATCTTATAGATACAGGACCTCATTTATTAGAAGTAAAATACAAAGTAAATTCCTATTATATAAACATGCCTCACTCATTGAATAAGAACAATAATGAAAATACGACAAAAGAATCTATATATATACAATTAGGTGCCTTTGTAAATGAAGAAAATGCTAATAGATTAGTCACTTCTATTAGCAACATTCTTTCAAAAAATTTAACAATTAAAACATATCCTGTTATACAGGGTTCTACGTTTTATAAAGTGAGAGTAGGACCAATAGAAGAAAAAGATAAAGCTGAAGAAATAGCCAATAAATTATTAAATTTGGGTTATAACATCCATTTTATTAATAAAGAAAGTTAAATTTATGTTAAATATTAAAAGAGTTATACAGAGCAAATATCATATTTTTAAATTTTTTTTGATTTCAATTTGTGTTTTTACTCATGTTTCAAATGTGTTTTCCATAGATATAAATACTAAAGCTACTAGTGCTTTGCTTTTTGATTTTCAAACAGAAGCAGTGCTATTTGAAAAAAACCCTGAGGTTAGAATGCCTCCTGCTTCTATGAGTAAACTAATGACTATATATATAGTTTTTGAAGCATTAAGGGACGGTCGGGTTAGCTTTGAATCAAAATTTAGAGTGAGCGAAAAAGCATGGAAAAAGGGTGGTTCTAAAATGTTTGTAGAAGTTGACACAGAAGTATCTGTTATAGACTTACTTAGAGGAATTATAGTTCAATCTGGAAATGACGCTTGTATTGTTGTAGCGGAAGGGTTGTCCGGGGATGAGAATTCATTTGCAGATGAAATGAACAAGATCGCTAAAAGATTAAGTCTTACCAATAGTCACTTTACCAACTCTACCGGCTGGCCTGATCCAGATCATTATATGACAGCAAGAGATCTAGTAATACTATCTAAAAGTATTATTAAAGAATTTCCAGAATATTTATATTTATTTTCTGAAAAATATTTTACTTATAACAAAATAAAACAACCGAATAGAAATCCGCTGCTTGGGTCATACTTCTTTGCGGATGGACTAAAAACTGGTTACACGGAGTCCTCAGGATTTGGTTTGGCATCAACATCTATTAATAAACAAGGTAGAAGGTTAATTTTAGTTCTAAATGGATTAGAAAGCGATAAAGAAAGAAAAGAAGAATCTATAAAGTTATTTGATTGGGGGTTTAGGGAATATAAAAATTTTCATTTATACTCCTCTAAAGAAACAGTCACAAGGGCTGACGTATGGCTGGGCAAGAAAGAATTGATAGATTTAATATCTAATGTTCCTATAGTAGTCACTGTTCCCAAGAAACATCTAAACTCTCTAAACATTAAGATTGTTTATGATAGTCCTATTCCTGCACCTATAAATAAAAAAGATTCATATGCTACATTAATAATTGAAAACACTTCAGAAGGCACATTAAACTATCCTTTATATTCAAATAGAGAAGTAAAAAAGGCTGGACCACTAAGAAAAATCTTTTCGGCTTTAGGATATTTCATATTTGGTGCCTATGCAGAATGAACAGCAGAAATATAATAAATTTGGAAAATTTATATCATTTGAAGGAATTGATGGGAGCGGTAAAACTACTCAATTGGAACATCTTGCAAAAACTTTGTTAATTAAGAATTATAGAATTTTAGTAACTAGAGAACCAGGTGGCACTGAAGAAGGTGAGATAGTAAGAAAGTTATTATTAAATAAAGAAGATAAATATAATTGGGATAAGATATCACAATTATTATTGTTAATGATTTCAAGAAGAGAGCATTACTTAAAGGTTTTACTACCTAAAATAAAAGAAGGTTACGTTGTATTGTGCGATAGATTTATAGATTCAACTATAGCATATCAATGCGCTGGTTCAGGAATACCTCATGATATATATAATAAAATTACAAAAATAGTTATAAACAAATTTACGCCTGACATAACTATACTTTTAGACTTACCTGTAAAGGAAGCAATGACTAGAATAAAGAAAAGAACATTTAATAACAATTTTGATAAACATGATTATAAATACTACTCGAGAGTTAGAAAAGAGTATCTTAAGATATCATCAACAAATAAAAGAGTAATAAAAGAAAATGCTTTAAATTCAGAATTTTTTATAAAAAATAAAATTTATAATATAGTGACTTCTCATATTATTAATAAATAAAAAGATAAATTATAATGGAGGCTGCTTTTTCCAAATTTATAGGACATCAAGAAGTACGGAGTGCAATATCTAAGGCATGGGATAGCGGCTCCCTTAATCATGCATGGTTATTAAGAGGATTAAAGGGTATAGGAAAAGCTACTTTAGCTAAAAAAATAGTTAACAATATTCTCAATAATAAATTGACTAAAAAAGATATAATAAATGATTTAGAAAGCACACAAAAAAATATGGTACATCCAGATCTCAGAATAATTAATTTAAATAAAGATAAAAATAATAAAAATAAGACCATATCCGTAGCAACAGTAAGAAAATTGAGGGAATTTTATTCTAAAACTGCTGCCAGTGGTGGTTACAGATTTGCAATCATTGATTCATTAGATGAAATGAATAAATTTGGACACAATGCAATTCTAAAAATCATTGAAGAACCACCTGAAAGGTCATGTATTTTTATAATTTTTCATAAAACCATTAAG
>CAYRXL010000241.1:0-2829 GCA_964428295.1 uncultured Alphaproteobacteria bacterium | reverse complement strand
GTTATTGGCCTCAAGGTAAAGTGGTTGGAGGTTGTAGTTCAATAAATGGATTAGTACATGTTCGTGGAAAAACAAATGATTATGAAGATTGGGAAAAAAAATATGGTAACAAAGGTTGGGGATGGGAAGATGTCTTACCTTACTTTAATAAATCTGAAAAAATTATTAATGATAACAATAATTATTATGGAACTAATGGTCCATTAATTGTAAGTAATGTAATAAATAATTATGATTTGTGTGATTGTTTTTTGTCTGCAGCAGACGAATTAGACGTAAATAATTTAAACAAAGATAATTTTGATAATGAAAATAAAGGATACTTTAAAGCAAATGTAAATGGACGTTTTAGGTGTAGTGCATCTAATGCTTATTTAAACCCAAAACTTAAACAAAATAATATCGATTTATTTTGTAATTCACATGTACTTAAAATTGAATTTGAAAACAACATCGCAAAAAGTGTTATTTTTATTAATGAAAATATGTTTTATAGGATAAAAGCTAAAAAAGAAATTGTCGTTTCTGCGGGAGCCATAGGATCACCTAAATTATTACAATTATCTGGTCTAGGTCCAAAATCAATTCTAAAACAACATGGAGTGAATGTTATAAGTGAATTAAAAGGAGTTGGATGTAACTTAAAAGATCATTTACAAGTAAGATTACAATTCAAATGTAATAAGCCAATTACACTTAATGATGTTAACAAAAGTTTATTCAAAAAAATAAAATTGGTTTATGACTATTTAATTCATCATAAGGGATTTATCAATTATCCACCTTCCCATGCATATATTTATAAAGAAACTTGTCAGTCAAATATAAAATCCAGAGTCCAATATAATTTTTTACCATTTACAGTCGAAAGTCCTGGAAAACAATTAGACCGTTTCTCTGGTTTTACAATATCTGCTTTTCAATGCAGACCGGAAAGCCAAGGATCGGTTGAAATAAAATCAAATGATTTATAAGATTAGCCAAAATTACTTGCTAATTACCTAAGTTCACATAAAGATCAAGATGTAATAGTGAATGCTCTTAATTTCGGTAGAAAATTAGCAAATACTAAATCTCTTTCAAAATATATATTTAAGGAGTTAAGTCCAGGTGTATATCTTAAAAGCTATGATCAACTATTAGATTATGCAAGAAATAATGCTACAACAATTTATCATCCATCTTGTACATGTAAAATGGGACCATCTAATGATTTATTTTCCGTTGTTGATAAAAATCTTAAAGTTCATGGTATTGAAAAATTAAGAATAATTGACTCTTCTATTATGCCTGATATTGTTTCTGCGAACATTAATGCAACTACAATTATGATTGGAGAAAAAGGAGCTGATCTAATTAAAATGGATTATTAATAACAATAAACACAATCAAATCACAGAACACTATTTTTATTATTTTAATATTTTTGTCTTTTTTAATTGAATGTTAATTAGATTAATGATTATTTTAAGAATCTTTAAGTAAATGGGAACTCAAAAAAAGACAAATGTCCTTTTAATTGTTGCAGATGATATGGGTTATGGAGACTTTGGTGTTTTTAGCGAAGGAAGAGTCAAAACCCCACAACTAGATCGTCTTGTCAATGAGGGAATTTGTTTAAAACAACATTATTCAGCATCACCAATCTGTTCTCCTGCCCGTGCATCATTATTGACTGGGCGATATCCACATCGTACTGGAGCGATCACACAACATGATATGTTTGGTTTGGATCGAATTGCATTGCGTGAAACAACAATTGCAGACACATTTCATGCTGCAGGGTATTCAACAGGACTGATAGGTAAATGGCACAATGGATCACTTGATAGGCGTTATGAACCAAATTCACGTGGATTTGATGAATTTGTTGGATTTTGTGGAGGATGGTCTGATTACTACCAATGGCATCTGAGGTTTAATGATAGCTTGTCAAAAGGAAATGGTGATTACCTGACCGAGGTGCTTACTAAAAGTGCATGTAAATATATTAAAAGACATCAAAAAGATCCATTTTTCCTAATGCTGACCTACACTGCACCTCATTCACCATTTCAAGCTCCTCAAAATCTTGTTGATTACTATTTGAATAAAGGATTCGAACGGATAACTGCAATTACTTATGCCATGATTGAAGCCATGGATTCCGGGATTGGCCAAGTTCTGGAGCAGCTAAAAATTGAGGGTCTAGATGAGAATACAATTGTCATGTTCACCAGTGACAACGGTCCAGCATTTTTTAATCCTCCATTTATGTTAGAACCCGGAGAGAACCCATTCAATGAACGATTTAATGTTGGATTACGTGGTAGCAAAGGTTGGGTCTATGATGGAGGAATTAGAATTCCAATGGTTATTCGCTGGCCAGCTGGTTTATCAGCCAATAAATCAAACAATCAACTTATACATTTCACAGATTGGCTTCCAACCCTGGCATCAATGTGTGGGATTGATCTCATTAATGATTACATTTTGGATGGATTTGATATTTCTACTCAATTGAAAGGAGGAATTCCAATTGAAGAGCCTCGTCGATTCTGGCAGTGGAATTTTTACTACCCAAGTATTGCAACCAATGCTGCTGTTCGTGAAGGCCATTGGAAACTTGTCCGGCCAATGATCTCTGGAACACGTTTTTACGCGAACAAAGATCTCTATGTCTCAGAAGAAGATGCAACCATGGCTAGTGCATTCATTGAAGCTGATATTAAGCACAAAGAAAATCCTGTTTCTGTATCAAACCTTCTTCCTGTTCCTAGAATGAAAAACTTTCCACCTGAAGAACCAGAACTCTACAATCTTTCTTCAGATCCAGGTGAACAAAATGAT
>CAYRXL010000240.1:451-2833 GCA_964428295.1 uncultured Alphaproteobacteria bacterium | reverse complement strand
GAAATAATGGCAGAATCAATATAATAGGAACTATCACGCAGCCGATCCAGTAGCTTTGTGCTAATGTGTATTTGCCTTCCCAATGTTTTATAATCATCTTTTTCATTACCTAAATCCTATTATATTTATTTAGTCTTTTCATTTATAATTTTTTATCAGTAACCTTTTCGCAGGTTCCTTCAGAGTTCTGATTAATTTTATTATAATGATAAGAGGTATTGAAAGTAAATCGACCTGAATTTCTTGAAATTTCTATATCATATGATCGATAAAGTTTATCATCATCTTTGTTCCTTTGTCTAAATTTCCAACGATATTTATCTTCAGTTATGGTTAATTTATTAAGAATTTTATAGCCAGACTCCGATACAAATTCTTCATTTTTCCCAAAACTTTTTTGCTCATTATCCCAATAAAGATATTTGCCATCTCTAATCTCCCATATATCTACTTCACCTATCCATCCAGGCCTATCTACTATTCCTTCAGAGGTAATTGAATAACCTTTATCGGTTACACATTTCAATATTACAGATTTTTTACTTCCTAACAAATCCGAAATACTTGCTCCATAAGATGTGGTGCAGATGAACAGTCCCGTGATTAGTATCAGTATTAATTTTTTCATTTAGAATTGTTGCTCCTCAGCTTTGGTACAATTACCTCTCATGTGCACATCCATCCCCCATGACCACAAACGTTGATTATATACAAGATCACCAGTATAACGGTTAATGTTAACTTCCATGCTTCGATAATCTCTATATTTTGTTCTGTTTTCTCCAATTATATTTTCTAAATATTTAAGCTCAATAGATTCATCGCTAATAACTATTTCTCTTTCAATTGGATTATTAGTTAAATAACTACTAGTTATATTTAAATCATGCACTTCGGTATCCGATCCTCCAAAATTAATACTGAATAATTTTTTTTCCACTACAATAAATAATTTATTTGTCTTCCGTACATCGACCATTCCCTTATCTAAGGGGTTGTCAATATCACTATTACTATATTTATTAATCACGCAGGATAATTTAATTGATTTCTTATTTCCCAATAATTCCGAGATGCTTGCTCCATAAGATGTGGTGCAGATGAACAGTCCCGTGATTAGTATCAGTATTAATTTTTTCATTTAGAATTGTTGCTCCTCAGCTTTGGTACAATTACCTCTCATGTGCACATCCATCCCCCATGACCACAAACGTTGATTATATACAAGATCACCAGTATAACGGTTAATGTTAACTTCCATGCTTCGATAATCTCTATATTTTGTTCTGTTTTCTCCAATTATATTTTCTAAATATTTAAGCTCAATAGATTCATCGCTAATAACTATTTCTCTTTCAATTGGATTATTAGTTAAATAACTACTAGTTATATTTAAATCATGCACTTCGGTATCCGATCCTCCAAAATTAATACTGAATAATTTTTTTTCCACTACAATAAATAATTTATTTGTCTTCCGTACATCGACCATTCCCTTATCTAAGGGGTTGTCAATATCACTATTACTATATTTATTAATCACGCAGGATAATCTAATTGATTTCTTATTTCCCAATAATTCCGAGATGGTCGCTCCGTAGGAAATGTTGCTAAGGAGCAGTCCCATGATCAGTGTCAGTATTAATTTTTTCATTGTTCCAAATATTTTTTCTTCCAGTATCGCATTCGATCATCTTGATTGTTCATTAGGTCTTTGCAGAACTGACCGTATTGATTGATCAGTGTTTTGGAGCTGGTATTTGCGTTTTGTTTTATTAAGGCTTTTACTTTTACCCCAGCTTCTTCACGACTGATGCCTAAAGGTTTAATAAAAGCCATGAAGAGATCATAAGCACGATTTTGACCTATCTCTAATTCTTTGATGATGGGATCGTTGGGATCACGGTTTGTAAAGTCTTTTTTCGTTATGCCATAAAATACAAAGCAATCGACAGCATCGTTATATAAATTGCCAAAGATATATCGGTTTATTTTATTTAGCTCTACTGCTTGCAATGCATTGCAGCTGAACGTTGCTAGGAAGATATAGGTTATTAGTTTTTTCATTTAGAAACCTAAATCTTTCATGCAGTCTTTATAATATTCTTTCCTGATTTCCTTTGAGATATTTTCTGCCTTTTGTGCACAATTTTCTGCAGCATCTGATCGGGTTGTTTTATTATCAGATCTTTTTTTTAATTTAAATTTTGTTTTTTCAATTAAATTTCCCTCGCATATGCAAGTATTACAATAATAGTCTCCTTCACATACTTTGCCACAATTATTTACGAGTGTAGTGGGATCGAAATCTGCCGCATAAACATTGCCGCACCACAACAAACACAGAACCATGATCCCTAGAAACTTTTTCATGAAATAATC
>CAYRXL010000240.1:0-441 GCA_964428295.1 uncultured Alphaproteobacteria bacterium | reverse complement strand
AAACGACAGGTTCCTTGAATGGTTTTCATTTTTGCTGCCTTTTCGGGTGGTATATTAAAATAATAACCCATTTTAATTTTATATTTTTTTTCCCAACTGTTAGCCATAGCATATCCGTATCCAAAAATGCCTACGATCACTAATCCTATTCCAATAACCAATTCCATAAATCCCTGCCGTAAATTTCGAGATTTTATTTTACAACAAACCCAGAACCAAAATCCCTAAAAGTTTTTTTATTAAATAATATTATACAAAATCTTCATGTATACGCCTAGGTATACAGATCGGTCACAATAAGTCACTTTAAGCAACTTTCACTTGAAATTAGGAAGTAATGAAAAACATTTTAAAAATTCAAAAGTAATCTATTATCTTTATTAGGCTTGCTTAATTTGATATTTTCAACTAAAAAACTTTTTGCGCCCTCATAGCTCAATT
>CAYRXL010000239.1:1078-2835 GCA_964428295.1 uncultured Alphaproteobacteria bacterium | reverse complement strand
TTTACAATATGGAGATTGTGAAAATGCTAATGAGTGTAGTGCACCCATCCATCCAGCCCCTATAATTACAACTCCTAATTTATTCATTTTCAAATTTTGATTGTAGACCGATAATTTGATAAAATTATCGGTCTTTATTTTATAAAATTAGTAGGATGTATTTTGCATCACCATCATTTTGTCATGCCTAGGTTTCCAACCTTTAATATCTGAATTTGAAGCATAAATATCTGTAAGGTGGTACAAAGGTATCCTTCTAGATACACCGTTCCAAATAATTTGTTGTACTTTACAATAAGACTCCCAACGAACATCATTATCTGATGATTCTCTAGCTTTAGATAGTAACTGATTTACTTCTGGGATATTTGTGCCCTCCCGATTGCCGCTAACATGAAAGTTTTTAAACATATTAAAATCAGCATCCATTGTCATTGTCCCCCATCCATCTAAAAAGAAATCAAAATCACTTGAATTTAATACAGGCCATGCTGAACTTGGCTCCATAGGTACAACTTGACCTTTAATACCAATCTTTGCTAATTGATTTACTAATGCTTGTGCTACTTCAACACTCTTTGGACGGACTCCATTAGGAACAATAATGTTTGCTTTTAATCCAGATCTAATACCAGATTTATTTAAATACGCCTTAGCTTTGCTTAAATCTAGTGGTATACTTGGCTGGCGACAATAACCAAATATTCCTGGAGACAAAACAGATGTAGCCGGTCTTGCTTGTAACCCTAAAAACAAACTATCTGTGATTTCCTTTCTATCTATGGCATATGTTATAGCTTTGATAAAACTTATATTATTCCATGGATGTATATTTTGTTTATTTTTACCACGCCCTACTGCCAATACAAGTGTGTCATTACTTTCAATGGAATGAACTTTGAATCCTTCTTTATTAAGTGCATCAAATTCTTCAACTGGTGGTCCAATTATTATATCTATATCCCCAGCTCTCAAAGCAGAAACCCTTGTTGATGTTTCAAGTAAAGGGATGAAATTAAGCTCATTCAATTTGGGTTCACCACCCCAATAAGCAGGATTACTTTCAAGAAATAAACCTTTTTGACTATTAAATTTCCTAACTTTAAAGGGACCTGTCCCATAGCCTTTTGTACCATAATCTCCACTAGAACCTGCAACTGGTGGCATTATAAATGCCAAAGGCAAAGTTGCTAATAATGCCCCAAATGGACCACTTGTAATAAATTGAACTTTATGAGCATTAATTATTTCAACGCGGTCTAAACCTCCAGACATATCTGATGGTGCCCATAAAAAAGATTGAGGTGATTTTTGATTTGGATCTAATAACCGGTCAAATGTAAATTTAACAGCTTTAGAATTAAAATCTTCTCCATTGTGGAACTTAATTCCTTTTCTTAAATTAAATTCCCATGTTGATGAATTAATCCTTTTCAATGATTTTGCTAGATGAGGTTTGATATCTCCATTATCATTTCTAAATACTAAAGGTTCTTGGACATTAATCATTGCACTCCAAGCTGAAATATCTACATGTTTTTGAGGATCTAAATTTGGAATTTTTTCATTCCATCCTATTACAATTTCGCTTGCTTTTAATTTATTAACAAAGGAATTTATGGGAATAATTAACGTGAATGATATAATAATTGATATTAATATTTTTTTCATATTGACCTTTTTTATATAAATAATAGTTAATAGAAAATAGTTAATAGTTGATTTTGAAAAATAGTTTTAATTACATTTTTACCTCC
>CAYRXL010000239.1:372-1068 GCA_964428295.1 uncultured Alphaproteobacteria bacterium | reverse complement strand
ATTATTAACAAAGGAATTTATGGGGATAATTAAAGTGAATGATATTATAATAGACATTAATATTTTTTTCATAATTATTTTTTTTTATATAAATAAATAATGGTTAATAATTAATAATTAATAATTAATAATTAATAATTAATAGTTAATAGTTGATTGTGAATAATAATTTTAATTACATTTTTACCTCCTTATATTAATTTTTGTGGGTAATGACATGCAACAAAGTGGTCTTTTTTTATTTTATACAAAGAAGGAATAATTTTTTTACATTCTGTTTTGACTATTGGGCATCTTGATTGAAATCGACAGCCTTCATTTGGTACAAATAAAGGTTGTGTTTGATCTTCTGAAACTAATAATTCCCTTTTAATGAATTTTTTTTCAATTGCTGGTATAGAATCAATTAAAATATTTGTATATGGATGCAATGGATTATTAAATAAATTAACGCTTTTAGTAATTTCAACAATTTGACCTAAATACATTACAGCAATTCTATCACTCATATTTCTAACTACTCCCATATCATGTGTAATTAGAAGATATGTCAAATTATATTTTGATTGAATATTTAACAATAAATTTAATATTTGTGCTTGAATTGAAACATCTAAAGCAGATACTGGTTCATCTAATACAATAAAGTTAGGTTTAATTGCAATTGATCTTGCCAATGCAATTCTTTGTCTCTGA
>CAYRXL010000239.1:0-362 GCA_964428295.1 uncultured Alphaproteobacteria bacterium | reverse complement strand
TACTTAGCCCTACTTCTTTTAATAGTTTTTGTACAAGATTATTTTGATCAATTTTATTACCTATCTTATTTATCAATAATGGCTCCCTAATTATAAAATCTACTTTTTTCCTTGGATTTAATGAACTATATGGATCTTGAAACATAATTTGGAAATATTTTTTAATTTTTTTTAATTCTATTTTTGATAATTTATTTATATCAATATTATTTAGTAGAATATTTCCTTTATTAATTTTTTGCAACCCAACCATGCAACGCCCTAATGTTGACTTACCACTACCGCTTTCACCAACTAAACCTAATGTTTCACCTTTATGTATCTTTAAACTTACTTTATCTACAGCTTTGAATATTGAATTA
>CAYRXL010000238.1:0-2840 GCA_964428295.1 uncultured Alphaproteobacteria bacterium | reverse complement strand
ATGGAGTTCCAGGAATTTTTATTAGTAGATTGATAGGTACACTCTCTGGATGTTTTGGCAGATTAGCCAGGCTTTTTAACATTTCTGCTCTATCTTTTACAGTCTCTCCTAAACCTATGATCCCCCCGCAACAGACTTTAATGCCTACTTTTCTTACTTTTTCTAATGTATCAAATCTGTCTTTAAATGTTCTTGTTGATATGATTTTTTTGTAATATCTTTCTGATGTATCAATATTATGGTTATAATAATCAAGACCAGCGCTAGCTAGTTTTTCAGCTTGACCTTTTTTTAGTAAGCCTAGGGTGGCGCATGTTTCCATTCCTATGCTGTGAACCTCTTCTATCATTTTACATACTCTTTTAAGATCTTTTTCACTAGGACCTCTCCAAGCTGCCCCCATACAGAATCTAGTTGAACCAATATCTTTAGCTTTTTTAGCTGCACTTAGAACTGTATCTAAAGGTAATAATTTCTCATTTTCTAAATTGACGTTATAGTGTGCACTTTGCGGACAATATGAACAGTCTTCGGGACATGACCCTGTTTTAATACTCAAAAGAGTACTTAGTTGAACATCATTTGGATTAAAGTTTTCCCTATGAATACTTTGTGCAATAAATATTAAATCATTAAGAGGTGTGTAAAAATAATCTAATATTTCTTTACTTGTCCAATTATGCCGTATTATTGTTTTATTTTTATTCATAATAATTAAGCTTTATTTTATATTTAGAAAATAGAGGTAGTAATAAAATGGTAAATGATAGTTTAAACATCTTTTTACAGATGAAGCTTAAAGAAATTTTAGATAAAAATCAATTAAGAGAAATAGTATCTTTTAAGAAATCTTCTAAAATGAATATTATTAAGAATAAAAAAAAATACGTATCATTTTCCTGCAATGATTATTTAGGTTTAAGTCAAGATAAGCTCATCAAGGAAGAGGCAGTGAAGGCAATTAGGAAGTATGGCGTAGGTGCAGGCGCTTCTAGGTTGATTTCAGGTAGTCATCCTCTTTATAAAAAATTGGAAAAATTATTAGCATATATTAAGCAAACTGAAGATGCTTGTGTGTTTGGAAGTGGATTTTTAACGAATATTGGAGTTATTCCGTCTTTGGTTAAACATGACGATTTAGTGATATTAGATGAACTTTGTCACGCTTCTACTCATTTAGGGGTAAAAATTAGTAGATCAAATACTGAAATATATAAACATAATAATCTTAACCATCTGAAGCGTATTTTAAAAAATAAAAGAGAAACGTATAGGCACTGTTTAATCCTTACAGAAGGGGTTTTTAGTATGGATGGAGACTTATCCCCTCAAAAAGAATTATCTGAGATTGCTAAGTATTATAACTCTTGGTTAATGGTTGATGATGCTCATGGTTTTGGTGTTATTGGAGATGGATGTGGTAGTTCGGCTAGATACGATAAGAGACCTGAAATTCATATTCAAATGGGGACTTTGTCTAAGGCAGTTGGAAGTTATGGTGGTTTTGTTTGCGGATCAAAAAACCTTGTAAAGTTTTTAATTAATAGGTCTAGAAGTCAAATATATACAACTGGCTTGCCTCCCTCAGTTGTTGCTGCATCTATTTCGGCATTAAAGAGAATAATTAATGATAAAGAATTGACATCAAAACCTTTAAATAATGCAAGGTTATTTTCAAAGATACTTGATATTCCTGAACCGGAGAGTCCTATTGTTCCTATAGTTATTGGAAGCGAAAAAAAGTTAATAAGTATTTCCAGATCTCTTGAAAATAAGGGATTTCTTGTAGGTGCTATTAGACCACCTACTGTGCCTGATGGAACTTCAAGGTTGAGGATTACATTTTCTGCAACGCATACCAAAAAACAAATAGTAAGTTTGGCTAAAAATATTAAAGAATTAAGTTTTAGGAAAAGCAATGAATAAAGACGCTAGTAGTATTTTTATAACTGCCACTGGAACAGGGTTAGGAAAAACCTTTCTGTCTAGCATGCTTGCTAAAAAAATGATAGAAAATGGAGATAATATAAAGGCTATCAAACCTGTAGCTACAGGTTTTAATTATGGTAAAATTGAACACTCTGATAGTGGAATATTATTATCTAGTCTAAATAAACCAGTGAATATAGAGGAAATTAAAAAAATTACTCCTTGGATATATAAAAACCCTGTTTCACCAGCTCAAGCATCAATAAAAGAGAATAAATTTGTAGATTTTAAAGAATTATTAAAATGGTGTGAGAATGAGATAAATTTATGTAAAAGGAATGATAGTTATTTATTAGTGGAAGGAATTGGTGGAATAATGGTGCCATTAAACACAAAAAATACTGTGTTTGAGCTATTAAAAAAACTAAAAATTCCTGTAATTTTGATGACAGGATCTTATCTAGGGAGCATAAGTCACACTTTAACTGCCTATAGAAGTTTAAAAAGTATTAGTTCTAGAATACTAAGTATAGTTGTGAATGAAAGCATAGAAGAAAATGTAGGATTAGATGAAACGTTACAAATACTTAGCCATTTCATATTGGATGTAAATATTAGGTGCCTAAGAAGAGATAGTAATTTAGCTCAAGAAGATATTGATGTTATAGCTTCAGATATATATGAATATTCTTAGTTATTTATGGATTTGGCTTAAACTTTGCAGATACCTACCTCAAATATATTTTTGAGGTACTTCAATGGTAGTCATTAGAAAATACGTATTTAATTATATTCTAATTTTTACTCTTATTTTTAGTTTGTGAGTTCTCTTTTCGTATACGGTTTGGTCTTTTAGTTCCGGACAGCCATGTACATTTAAATTCTGTAAGTTAGTACAGTTTGCCAATACG
>CAYRXL010000237.1:415-2862 GCA_964428295.1 uncultured Alphaproteobacteria bacterium | reverse complement strand
CTTCAGTTTTGACTATGATCCCCACTATTATTTTTTTTGTGATTGTTCAAAATTATTTTACTTCTGGAGCTTTAATTGGAGGTGTAAAAGGATAATCTATGACACACAAAAGATTAGTTTTTAATAAAAAACAAAAAGTTGAATTAGAAGAATATAATATTCCAGTTTTAAAAAACAATCAGATAGGTATAAAAAATCTTTACTCATTAATGAGTACAGGTACAGAAAATATAGTTTATAATTGTGATTTTGCACCTGGAACACATTGGGATGCCTGGGTAAAATATCCATTTTATCCAGGGTATGCTTGTGTTGGAAGAATAGTTGATATTGGTAATAAGGTTGAAAATATATTATTAGGAAAGAATGTCCTAGTAAGAAGTTCTCATGGTACATATGCTATAACAGAAAAAGAAAATGTTTATCTTCTTCCAGATAATATTAATATTAAAGAATCAACTTGGTTCTCATATGCGAAAATTTGTTTTATGGGTTTGTTGGCTTCTGAATTAAAAATTGGAGATAATATATTGATAATTGGTGCTGGCCCTATTGGTCAAATATTAGCACGTTGGGTTTTAATTTCTGGTCCAAATAATGTAGTTGTAGTAGATAATACACAATTTAGATTAGATCTATTAAATAATAATAATATTGACACATTAAAAGCAATATTGGATAAAGATATTTTATATAAAAAATTTAATTGTGAAGATGAGTTTGATATTGTTTTTGATTGTACTGGAAATCATTTTGTTCTTCCTAAGGCTTTAGAGATTGTTAAAAAATATGGCAAAGTAGTCATCTTAGGAGACACTGGAAAACCTGAACTTCAACATCTCAATAGCAACATAATTACAAAAGGTATAAAAATAATTGGAGCTCATGATTCACATACAAGAGAGAAATATTCAGAAAAATGGATAATTAATTTTTTTCTAAAATTAGTTTTACAAAAACGTTTTGATCTTTCTGGCTTAATAACACATGAATATTATGGTGATGAAGCTGATAAAGCTTATAAATTAACTAATAATTTAAGGGAAAATACTTTAGGAATATTATTTAATTGGAATAACTTATAATATAAATAGATTATGACTAAATTTTCAGTATGTATTGATGCAGTTTTTCAAAATAGAAATATTGCTGAAACATTTCATTCACTAAATAGTATCGGAATAAATTCAGTTGAGTTTTGGAGTTGGTGGGACAAAGATCTTGAATTATTATATGAGTTGACTAAAGATCATAACATTAACATTGTTTGTTTTTGCACAAAATTTGTTTCATTAACAGATAGTAATTTTCATGAAGAATATCTTGATGGTTTGAGAGAATCTATAGATGCAGCTAAACGTTTAAACTGTAAAATGCTAATAACTCAAACTGGCAATGAGTTAGATTCAATTAGTAGGTCAGAACAAAATTCAAATATAATTGATGGGCTTAAAAAATGTAAAAAATATCTGGAAGAATCTGACATCACATTATTAATAGAACCTCTTAATACTATTTATGATCATATTGGGTATTATCTTTGGAGTTCTAAAGAATGTGTCTCAATAATTCATGAATTAGAATCGAATTCCATTAAAATGCTTTACGATATATACCATCAACAAATTATGGAAGGTGATATCTTAAACACTATTATTTCAAATTTAGATGTGATTGGTCATATACATTGCGCAGGTCATCCCGGCAGAAATGAACTTAATTTAGGCGAAATAAATTACTCTTATGTATTTAATAATTTGGTTAATGCCGGATATAACAAACACTTTGGACTTGAATATTTCCCAAAAAATAAACCAGAATCTTTTTTAAATGAGTTATACCATCAATACAATTAATATTATGCAATTTTCTTTTCAAATGTACAGTGCACGTAACTTTTTAGATACAGAAGACAACATTAAATTGATTGCTGACATAGGCTATAAGTATATAGAAGGTTATGGAGATCTTTTTAAAAATCATGAATTATTAAAACAATTACTAGCAAGATATAACTTAACCATGCCTTCTGCACATTTTGATTATAATATGTTAATAAATCATCAAAATAATGTTCTAGAATTAGTTGAATTGTTTAAAATTAAAACAATCATTTGTCCTTTTTTACAAATTGAAGATCGTCCTAGTAACGTGAAACAATGGATTGATTTTTCAAATAAATTATTATCAATTTCTGAATTTTATACTAAATTAGGATATAATTTTGGATGGCATAATCATGATTTTGAGTTTTTTAACATTGATAAAGATATTAAACCGATAAAAATCATATTAGATAATACAAATATTTTTTGGGAGGTAGATATCGCTTGGATTTTTAAAGCTAAAACAGATCCTCTGCCTTGGATTAAAGAATACAAAAACAGAATAATTGCAGTTCATTTAAAAGATATAGCACCTTTTGGAAATAATGTTGATGAAGACGG
>CAYRXL010000237.1:0-405 GCA_964428295.1 uncultured Alphaproteobacteria bacterium | reverse complement strand
AAGATATTAATAAGTAATCAAATCAGAATGAGGAGGATGGTTGGGCTGATTTCGGGCACGGTATTATCAATTGGCAACCAATTATTAGTGAGTTTAAAAAAAGTAATATATCTTTGTTTATTATGGAACATGATAATCCTAACAACCTTAACCGATTTGCTAATCGTAGTTTTCTTAAAGGTAATGCCATGTTTAATTAATTTTTAATCTCTAAATATTTGTTATTTTAAAAAATGATCACAATTCAATTATTCATACAAAATCATATTATTTAGTTAATTTAAATAAATTTATTTTATTTGTTTATGACTACAGATAATTAAAAATTACTCCCTTCTATATTTATAAATACTAAACACATTTTAGTTTATTAATTACATTGTGTGAACTTCAACACAATTTTAT
>CAYRXL010000236.1:0-2862 GCA_964428295.1 uncultured Alphaproteobacteria bacterium | reverse complement strand
ATGATCTAGCTTTTGCCTTCAGATTAACTTTTTTAAATAAATGCGACGAACTAGAAAGGTCTATTATAGCTGAATATTATCAAAGATGTTTAGGAAAGGAACTACCAAACAATTGGTACCAAATTCAAAAAGATATACAAGAAGAAGAATAAATTGAAAAAAGTTTCTTACAACAAAAATATAAAAGAACTTAAGAGATCCATAAAAAGTACCACAAAAGCTATTGCAGGCAAAAAAAGTTTAATAATTAATTTTAAAAAAGATCAAAACAATAAAAACAACATACACTTACCTGACATAGATTTAAATTCATCTAAAAATAAAATTGCAGCTATAAGGGGAAAAGCTGATTCAGAGGCATTAGTTAGAAAACATCACAATAGTGCAACACATAAAAAATATAGACCCACTGATCAGTCTGACCGTATAATATTCGATTCTCTAGAGCATATACGATGCGAAACTATAGGATCTAGAGCAATGTCTGGAATAAAAAATAATATAAATCAATTTATAACAGAAAAGTATAAAAAAGCAGGATACAAAAGAAATTCAAAAAAATCTGAAATACCCTTACATGAAGCAATTAAAACTCTTGTAAGAGAAAAACTCTCTCATGACAAAATTCCTAAAGAAGCGGAATATGTTTTAAGTCCTTGGAGAGGTCTGCTAGAAAAACAAACAAAAGGTGTAGAGAATCAACTTATAAATAGCATAGATGATCAAGATAAATTTGCTAATTTAACTATATCTTTACTACAAAATATTAAATTAGAAGAATTAGAAATTAGTGATGAGCCTAATAAATCTTCTGAAGAAAACGGGGAAATCAACGACGAAGAAAGTCAAGGTTCAGAACACAAAAATGAAATTAATAACAATCAAGATGATTCTCCTTTTAACGAAGAAGAAAATTATATCGACACTTTAGCATCCGAAGAAACTGATCTAAATAATATTTCTGTTTCTGAACAAAAAGAGTCTATAAATGAAGCTAAAGCTTCCAAGTGGGAAGCTCCAAATAGTAAAGAAGATCAAATTTACAAAGTTTATGAAAATAAGTTTGATAAAATTGCTTTAGCACCAGATTTGTGTGATTCAGAAGAACTAGCAAAATTAAGAAGCCAGCTTGATAAACAAACCAGTAAATTAGATAACACCATAACTAAATTAGCAAATAGACTACAAAGAAAATTAATGGCAAAACAAACTAGATGGTGGAAATTTGATTTAGAAGAGGGCATTTTAGACAGCAGCAAATTGACACGAGTTATTACTTCTCCAAACAATTTCTTATCTTTTAAAAAAGAAGCTGAAACAGACTTCAGAGATACAGTCGTGAGTCTTTTAATAGATAATTCTGGTTCAATGAGAGGCAGGCCAATAACCATAGCAGCTATATCTACTGATATTTTAGTAAGGTCATTAGAAAGATGCGGAGTAAAAGTAGAAGTTCTTGGGTTTACAACCAGAACATGGAAAGGTGGACGAATAAGAGATTTATGGATAAAGAATAATAAACCTGATAAACCAGGATTAAAAGAAAACATAGATGGCGAAGCTTTATTATGGGCTTATAAAAGGATTTCATCCCGACCAGAGGGTAGAAAAATTTTAATGGTAATTTCTGATGGCGCGCCAGTTGATGACAGCACATTATCAGTAAATTCTCCTAATTATCTTGATAGACATTTAAAAAATACAATCATTAATATCGAAAAAAAATCCACCACAGAATTAATAGCCGTTGGTATAGGACACGATGTCACACGCTACTACAAAAAAGCTGTTACAATAACAGAAGCAGACCAACTAGGTGGTGTAATGACAGAACAATTAACTGCTTTGTTTGAGAATTAATAGAAAAGCTACTTTGTTATAGTCTTTTTCTTTCTACTACTAGTTATGACTCTCTTATATTTTTGAGCTTTTAATGATAAGTCAGCTTCATTTGCGTTTAACAAAAAATCATCTATTCCACCTTTTTTTTCAACCGTCCTTAATGAAGATACAGCAACTTTAAACTTAAGCATTTTTCCAATTTCTTCACTATACAAACTAGCTTTTTGTAAATTCGGTATAAATTTTCTTTTGGTCTTGTTGTTAGCATGACTCACATTATTTCCTGAAGCCACATTCTTACCAGTTAAATCACAACGTCTTGTCATTATGCAAAGTCCATATTAAATAAGTCAGTATCATCTAATAAGGCTTTAAATAAAATCAGTCAAGTATTTTAAAACTATATATTTGATTTTTGTATATAAAGTAATATATCTAATAGTCAGTTTTAGAATTTTATTAGGCAGAGTTATTATTAAGTAAAATTTATGATGATTGGATTTCAATAGTTAATAGTTAATAGTTAATATTAAAATATGTACGTTTTAATACCTATGTAATTAATTAAAAAACAGGAAAGAGTAATTTGATTTCACAAAAATATAAATACCTAAGTAAAATAAACAGCCCAAAAGAACTAAAAAAAATTGGGCAGGGTGAGCTTCCTATATTATGTGAAGAATTGAGAAACTTTATGATTGATAAAGTTTCTAATACTGGGGGACATCTAGGAGCTGGATTAGGAGTTGTAGAACTTACAGTTGCTCTTCACTACGTTTTTAACGCTCCTAAAGACAAACTTATCTGGGACGTAGGACATCAATCCTACCCACACAAAATATTAACTGGAAGAAAAAAAAGAATGCATACTCTTAGACAAGGAGGGGGTTTATCAGGTTTTACTAAACGTTCAGAAAGTGTATACGATCCATTTGGTGCAGCGCATGCCTCTACTTCAATTTCTGCTGCCTTAGGCATGACGGTAGCTTCTAAAATTAACTACAAAAAAAACCGTGTAGT
>CAYRXL010000235.1:1688-2897 GCA_964428295.1 uncultured Alphaproteobacteria bacterium | reverse complement strand
CCTGCCAATACGGTCCATACGGTCAAGACCGTGGGGAGGACTAACAACGATTGGTATTGAGGCAAAATGGTTATGACATGTCTTTTTAGTTTTGCTGGAATACCTGAAGATAGAAGAAATTCATTTTTGAAAAGAACTTATCACCTGAGGCTTTGTTGGTTGTAAGGCTATGCTCAATCTCTTTTGGAACTTCCTCCAAATTCTGGCATTAGTGACTTTACTAGCTATGGGGATCACTTCATGCAGTGATCAGGAAGCCTCAGATACAACTGCATCTAGCACCAGCTCAGATAACCAAGCAACCTCTAGTGAAACTAGCACACAGGTTTGCAGCGATGAGTTAGGTACTGATGCAGTGGCAGATGATTGTGGTATTTGCGATTCAGATCCAAACAATAACTGTACCCTAAGGGTGTTACCTCAAAATGGTTCCGTTGGAGCATCTTGGGAGCCCGAAATAGGAATACGAATCGAGCTCAATGAACCATCTTTATCCTTAGCCGGCGTTAGTGTCTCAGGTACAGCAACCGCCCTAACAATGTCCTATTCCAATGGTGGGGCTGTGGCTGGGGAGTCAAATATCTTTGTTGATGAAAAAAGCCGAGAGGTACTTTTGAGCTTTATTCCGGCCACACCGCTCTATGGAAACTACATCTACAAGGTCAACCTCAATCAGAATGTCCTCCTCAATTTGGGGATCAGTTCAGTCAATCTCTCTCAAGCCTTAAAGAATGGAGGACTTTTTCAAGGTGAGAAGTCTGTTTGGACCTTCAAAACTGCTGAGACGACTCGATTTGTTCTGCCCGTATTATTTGAATACGATGATACGATTTGCCATTGCAATGATGCTTCCGGCAGTGCTGGACCAGCCCCCTGCAAGTCGTTATCAAATTCACGATCAAATCGTCAATTTACCGTCCCCGGCTTATGTTACTCAGCTGAAGATGTGAATGACATTGTCTTCGGGAATCAGAATCATCAGATCAGTGGATATTGGAGCAGTATGAGTCAGGGTCGCCTGGTCCTTTCAAAAGTCCGAGCTAAGGATGGTCGGCTTTTAGGTACGCACCATTTCCTTCGTGAAGGAATCAAAGGTAAGGACAATACAACTTCCAATACCTTTAGGAACTCAGAGAAAGAGAAAGCCATTGAAACCGATAAAAAGTTGCCAACAGGAGTTTTGCGATCATTGAAAAAGTGAATTGTGGG
>CAYRXL010000235.1:1336-1678 GCA_964428295.1 uncultured Alphaproteobacteria bacterium | reverse complement strand
TAGAAACTCAGAGAAAGAGGATGCCATTACAACAATTTCCAAGTCCGTTGATTTTGATCGGTATGCACTCTTGAAAACTCCAGAAGGAAAGCTGAATGTCCTCTCCCCGTACATGCCTGATAGAGCCTTCATCGCCTCACGGGTTGAGAATGGTTATTATAAACATTTCAACGTCTACATGATGAATATCTATGGGAATCCAGAAAACTTTGATTTCGGGTCTTCCAGCGCACCATCATCAAGTAACGCCGACCTTAATGCCAGTCTCAGCCATCAGGATTACTACTACGGAAGCTACAAGTGGCTCCATGAAACAGGACATGGTTTTTTCGGCATGAAAGC
>CAYRXL010000235.1:0-1326 GCA_964428295.1 uncultured Alphaproteobacteria bacterium | reverse complement strand
ATTACGACAGCCAGTTCCCGGGGACAGGTGGTGTTTTTGGAATAATGGGTAATCACTATGCGAATAAGGTCCCACCTCAAACCTCTGATGCATGGCATACCATCATCGCCGAAATTGCTTTGCTTCAGGAGCCCTACGATGCAACGGATGTTAAAAACATCCTTGCCAAAAAAACTGCTGACGCAAGTTGTGGTACGGCAGAGAATACTTGTCATCTCAAAGCGCGATATCCGGATGGAGAGATCTGGAAGTTCCCTGCTGTCATCGAAAATGACGAGGTAGTTGGGCACTATTTCGTCGAGATGTACGGGAGGAACGGCAACGATGCAAATCTAGAGTTTCAGGGAGTGGACTACGGAATACATCCTGGAGTCATCAGTGTTTGGAAAACCGACGAATCCACGCAGAAAATTCTTGACCATATCTGTTACTTTTCTGGTTGCAATGTAGATAGATTTCAATCCCGATCTTCGCGTTGGGAAAAGCCTGAATATTATCCGAGTTGTCCCCACGTCATGCCGACTGAATATTTGTCACGTACTCCAATATATAAAACATTCCCATGGTGGGAATATGAGAAGATGCCCTATGTGACAAAAAAAACTGCAGACGTTCCTTTGACAAAGATGCCACGAGAAATAAATCTACCCGTGGTCCAAGTGCCTACATATGGGAAGTCGTCTGAGGGCGTAATACTTGATTGTGATAATAAATCAAAATCAGTGATGGATCCCGCTTGCCGATTTGGGGGTGGAATGAAGATAGTAACGATCACCTTGGGATTCGACTCTACTATCAATAAACTCGAATCAGCGATTGCTGGTTCTCCTTTAGAGAGAAATGCTTACCTCCTTCCCAAAGATATCCCTTTTACTCTGTCATTCGATCCTGCATCTCCTGAAAAATCTATGACGTATGCCGATCACATTCTTCCTCAGCATAAAAAATACATTTCCACGAGTACCGACGATTATTGTGGACAAATTCTTGCGGACGGATTCCTTAAGCCTAAATAATCAGAAACAAATGGAAAGATATGCTGCCAGAGGACTGAGCTAGAAGCAGGTCTGCGATGCACTCGGCTTGATTGAGTTGCAAAGGTAATGATTCGCTGGGCACTAAAACAAGGACAATCCGTAATCTCATTCATATCCAGATCCTCTCAGAATCTAATGTTACCCATGAAATAAGGTTCATATTCCATCTTCAAAATTCATCCCTGCGTATATCACGTACCGCTTGCAGAAAATGAGTATGACTAAAGCAAGGGAGGAGTGGAGGAAATATCTGGCAGAAATTAGAAGGTGGCAGGATGAATCATAAAAA
>CAYRXL010000234.1:2505-2930 GCA_964428295.1 uncultured Alphaproteobacteria bacterium | reverse complement strand
TTATATTCAGGTACGCATCCCCAATCATTAACTGTTGTGTTTTTAATTTCAATATGAAATTGAATTCCATAAGCGTGATTTTGATATTTAAAAATTTGATATTTAGATATTGGAGAAGAAGCTAAAATTTTTACATCTTCATTATTTTCAAGCATTTGAACTTCATATGAATGCCACTGTAAAGCTTTTATAGATTTTGGAAATGAAGAAAAAATTACATCATTTTTTGATTCATCTGTTAAATTTACATCTAACATTCCAATTTCTGATTGTTTGGATTTTACAACTTTACCACCAATAACTTCTCCCAATAATTGACAACCTAAACAAAAACCTAAAAAAGGTTTTTTTTTATTTACCACAAATTCTTTGATGCTTTCTTTTTCTTCCACTAGCCAAGGATATTTTTTCTCCATCCAAGTATC
>CAYRXL010000234.1:729-2495 GCA_964428295.1 uncultured Alphaproteobacteria bacterium | reverse complement strand
GGCGTCGAATTTGTTTAAATTTTTTGGAATTTTTTCACCCTCATCTAATTCAATAGTAGTTAATTTACAATTTTCTGAAAGCATAAGATCTTTTATATATCCTGGGTCTTCAACTTTTATATGTTGTAATATAATTACTTCCATGAATTTTCAAATTCCAATAATTTTTTTTTTAAATTAACTCCACCTAAAGAACTGAATCCTCCGAGGCTACCATCTGTTTTTATGACACGATGACAAGGAATTAACAATAGAAGTTTATTTTGCCCACAAATTTTTCCAACATGTCTTGGGGAAAGTTTAAATTTTTTTGCTATACTACCATAAGTTTTAGTACGACCCGGTCTAATGTTTTTTAATTCGTGCCATTCTTTTTTTTGTATTTTGCTTCCTACTATTTTATGAGGAATCTTAATAGTTTTTGTTTTTTTACAAAAAAATTCATGTACGTTTCTTTTAAAAGATATAAGCGTTCTACTGCGGGACTGTTTTTTTTCCTTCCCGTATTTGATTCTAAATATTTTTTCCTTGTTTTCGAAGGCAGTTAACCAACCAAATTTGGTTTTTATAGAAATCTTTTTTATCATTTTTTAAATAATTATATCAGGATATAATAATAAGTAAAAAAATGAAAAAAAAAAATTTGTCAATAAGAGAAATCTTAATGCTTGCTTTTCAAAAATATCAAAAAAATAAATTAGAAGAAGCAAGCGAACTCTGTAATAAAATATTAAGCATAGATCCTAATCAATTTGATTCAATTTTTTTGTTAGGGTCACTATCAATAAAGACAAAAAATTTTGACACAGCAGAAAAACTTCTTAACAAAGCAATCCAAATTCAACCAAATCATATTGAAAGTTATCTTAATCTTGGTTTGCTATATAGAGAAAAAAGAAATTTTGAAAGATCAATAATTTGTTATGAAAAAGTAATACAATTAAAAACTGATCATGCTCGATCCTATAATGATCTTGGAATAATATATAAAGAAATTAGAGAATTCCAAAAATCAAAAAAATGTTTTCAAACAGCAATCAAAATTGAAAAGGAGTATGTTGGCGCTTACATTAATCTGGGAAATATAGAAAAGGAATTAGGAGATTATAAAAAAGCAGAAGTTAATTATAACAAAGCAATTCAACTACAGCCCAAGAACTTAAAAGCTTACTTAAATCTTGCTATCTTATTTAAAGATCTAGGGGAAATTAAATAATCGATAGACTACTATGAAAAGATAGTAAAATATGAACCAGAGAATTTGTTACTTTACTATGAACTAAGTAATTTAAAAAAAGAAAAATTAGATATAAATTTAAAAAAAAAAATTAATGTAATCGAAAAGAAAAACGAATCAACAAAAGCTAATCTTGCATATGGTCATTTTTTATTAGCAAAATATGAATATCAATTAAAAAATTATAAAAATGAATTTAATCATTTATTAAAGGGGCATAAGCTGTATTTTGATTCTTTAAACTCATACGACAAAAAAAGCGTTAATTATTGGTTGAATGATTTACCAAAAATAGAAGAATTAACAAACTATGATAAAAAACATGACGATAAAAATAAAAAAATAAAACCCATTTTTATAATAGGCGTACAAAGATGTGGATCAACGTTGGTGGAAAAAATTATAACATCTTGTCCTAAATATATTCCCATGGGTGAAGAAACAGGAATATTTAGTATTTTAGTTTGGGACCAGATTAGAAAAAAAAAAGGATTAATGCTTACAATATTTAGACCATCCTCTATATACG
>CAYRXL010000234.1:0-719 GCA_964428295.1 uncultured Alphaproteobacteria bacterium | reverse complement strand
TTAATTTCAAATATAGATAATTTTAAAAAAAATATAATAGAAAAATATAATGGAATTGAATTAATTCAAAAAAAAAGTGATTATATTTTTACAGATAAATCTCTTGAAAATTTCTTTTACCTAGGTTTGGTTAAAAAAATATTCCCAGAAGCAAAAATTATTAATTGCAAAAGAAACGCAGCATCATCCATCATGTCAATTTTTAAACGTAATTTAGGCGAGGTGATTTGGGCTCACGATTTAGATAATATTTTTAAATATTTTGATATTTATAATACTTTAATTAAAAATTTTAATAAACATTATCCTAATTTTATTTACGAGTTAGAATATGAAAAATTGGTTAATGATCCTAAACAGGAATCAAAAAAATTATTAAATTTCTGTGATTTGCCCTGGGATAAAAAATGTTTAGAGTTTTACAAAAGAAAAGATTTGCCTTCTAGAACAGCGAGTAAATTACAGATCAGAAAAGCAATTTATAAAGATTCACTTACCACTCATCCTGCGTACAAGTTACTATTAAAAAAATATGGTAATAAATATAGTTGGTTTAATTAAAGAATGACAATTTATGCATTATCATCTGGACCAGGAATATCTGGAATAGCTGTAATAAGAGTTTCAGGTAAAAATACAGCTGAAGTAATAAAAAAATTAACTGGATCAAAATTACCCCCTCCAAGAGTGGCTACCCTCAAAAAATTCAATGAAAATGG
>CAYRXL010000233.1:2577-2932 GCA_964428295.1 uncultured Alphaproteobacteria bacterium | reverse complement strand
AAAGATTAAGAAAAATCAGATTCAAAAAAAAGAAGGTTGGTAAAAAAAGAAAAAAGCTAAAAAAAGCTCGAAAAATAAAGAGAAAAATAAGGTTAAAATCTAAAATCAAATTACCTAAAATTAAGCTAAAGACACCTAAATTCAATCTGTTCAACAAAATATCTTTTCAAGGAACGATTAATTGGCTGCTCGAACCTATTTTCAGGGGATGGGACTCTTATATAGAAAGAAAACGTCGTGCAAAAATTGCAAGAATGGAATTTGAAAGAAAAGAAAGAATAAGGCAAAAAGAAGAAGAAGCTACACTTAGATTGGAAGCTAAGAAAAAAGAATTACAGCAAGAAAAAAAAATAGC
>CAYRXL010000233.1:0-2567 GCA_964428295.1 uncultured Alphaproteobacteria bacterium | reverse complement strand
CTATGAAGATTCAGCGTCGCCTTGATCAATTTGCTAAGCGTGAATCAAAAGAAATTGCAGGCCTTGAAAGGTATGCACTACGTGAAAAAATCTCTGAATACAGTTTAATTCAAACGAAAATAGAAAATATTCGTAAGCGCTACGCAGATATCCGAGAAGCCAAGTTCAGAAAATCCTATGAAGAAATGGGTATTAATGTTCTTGAATCCGATACTCGTGAAGATCTTTACGAAAAACACCGAATTTTTGAAGAGAAACGTAAAAGAGTAGAGCAGGTTTTAGAAAGTTTTTTTCGTAGTGCTCAGAGTCTAATTTTTCAGTTAAATCGCCGCTGGATTCCAAAAAGTCTAGAAATATTGAGAGTAATAGATAGAAGATGGGAGGAAGATTTATTTTATATAAGGTTAGATAACGAGATCGAAGAGGATAACTGGCTCATGCTCTGTTATTTAGAAGACGGCAAGACAGACGAAGCAGTTATAGTGGTTGAAGACAAGACGTCAGATAAGTATTTTACAAAAAAATTTAATACATCCAGTATATTTCAATATAACGATTGGATGGTAGATCGCTGGACACAATTTCTAGATAGAGAGTTTCACAAGAAAAAGAAAGCAAGTTAAGAAATATTAAGAAATAAATTTTTAGTTAAAAAGAAAAAAATTAATTGACTTTAATAAATCATTATATTATAGTGATTCTAGCTAAGAAAATTGAGCTACATTGTAAGGATGCTTAAATTTGTATAGCTTTTTGAGAAGTTCAAAAATACTACTATAAATCTAAAATCCAAAACGATAACTCTCTACAGGAGAGGTGCATGCTTAACGGAGAAGTTAAACTAGGCGATGAAAAAAATAGATTCATTAAGAAAAATTATTGAAATGTTTAGAAGTATTAACATGCAGCTTATGAATGAAAAAAATTTACAATTAATCTTAAAAGCACAAGCAAGTTTGAAAGAACACGTGTTGAATCGTAAGTGCACCTATTGCGCAAAGAAAGTTGATGACCACCTATTTGAATCTGAGTCAGAAATTCATGATTGGCATTCGCATGGGATGTGTAAAAATTGTATTGATAAGATGCTCTTAGAACAGAATAGTGATTTAAAGTGGTTAAATTAATAAAAACAGCAGGAGAAAAAATGCATATAACGAATAAATTTAATTTTGATTTTGATGTATCAGAGCCTAAAAAAGTAGGCAATATTGTAATTTTTGGATTATCGCCTACGGCTGAAATGAAGAGAGAATATTTGTCCTTATCTGATGCTTTAACAAATAACCAGGCGGCAGTTTCAGAAGTTTCAGTATTAGGTTCAGTTTCGTCATTGTTAGTAAAAAATTATAGCAATCAAAACCTTCTACTTGTTGAAGGGGAACTTTTTGTTAATAGTTATCATGTTAAACTTTTACAAGATCGAGTTTTAAATACGACACTTGTCATAGCTCCATTTAAGAGTGCTTATGTACCTGTTTCGTGTGTAGAAAAATCTAGGTGGCATTATTCATCTCCACGATCTTATCGTTTTTCCGTTAATGACGATTTTTATTTTCCGCAAGGTCGTATGAGAAAAAATCAAGATGTTTATTATTCTTCGCGAGATTATGGTTATAAATTTGCCGACCAGGTAACCGTATGGGAAACCATTGATGAAAAAATTGAAAAAATTAATGCATATTCATACACTTCTTCCTTTAATACTATTTATGAGAGAAAAAGAATTGAGATTGAAGAAAATGTGAAGAAATTCAAAGCAGAATTTTCTGATTGTGGAATTATTTATGGAATTGGCTCTCGTTTAATTGGGCTTGATATTTTTAATAGCAATTCTATTTTCCGCCAATTCTTACCTAAACTTATAAGAGCTATTTGTATGGAAAGTTACGATTATGCAAAAACACTTTCCTCTTTACAGAAAAAGGACGCCGTTGGTTTTTTAAAATTAATTCAGCAAGCTTATTTTGAAGAACATAATTCAATTGGAAAAGAAGGAATAGAGTACAGATCTAACCACCCCCTGTTTATCGCGCAAGGGTTGTTTGATTCAAAATACAAATCCGTTATTCATTTTAGTGCATTTATGAAAGAGAAGGAACCGCAAGCCGAAAGAATAACTGCTTAATGAAAAATGTCATTAAAAACTTTTTGTTAGACCCAAGATTTATTATAATTGTTTATAGGATGTAAAAATGAGTAAAAAAACTTTAAGAGATCACAACCCATACGATCTTAAAACACATGAGGATGCACCAAACAATTATATATCAGCAGAAAAATTAATAAATTATTTTAATTCGCACGGCATACCCTTTGAGAGATCTGATAATTTGCCAAGATTCTGCAATAAACATAAAATTAAGATGGTGAAAGAAATGCGCGAAGGACCTCATGGAAGCGTTCCAACAATGTATGAAAAAATCTCATTGACTAAATTGGAAGCTCTTAAGAATAGTTTAAAAAGTATAAATAATAGTTTTTTAGGTCAAGAGTATTTGAAAAAAAAGAAAGCTCTTATTTTAAAAATATTTGATGATGCCCCATATACTAAAAAATATGATGAA
>CAYRXL010000232.1:0-2934 GCA_964428295.1 uncultured Alphaproteobacteria bacterium | reverse complement strand
AAATTTCTTCTTTTTTATTTTTCATAAGTAATTTTTATAATTTTATTTTTTTTAACATATTTATTTGTAATTTTGTATTCCCATTTACCTTTCATTTTATTACTTTTTACTTTATTAAAACCCAAAGTTTTATAAAAATCTTTTACAATAAAATTTTTTTTACTTTTAATATAATTTCCACAAATAGTTGAGATGCCTTTGTTTTTACATTGACTTATTAAATAATCAAAAAGTGCAAACTCTAAATTTCTATTAAATACTCTGCAACTCATTAACCATACAACTATATCTATTGTTTGTTTTTTTATTTTTCCAATAAAAATAGTTACAAGTCCATTATCACCAAACTTGTCTTTTAAATTACCAGTAATAGTTAAAAAATTTGAATGTTTGCTAATATTGACAATTTCTTCGAGATTGAGTCTTTTAACGGTTAAGTTAAATTGATTTGTTTTGCTTACTAGTTGAGCAATCCTATTTATGTCCTCCTTTTTAAATTTTTTAAAAATTGTTTTCATTTTTAATGAAGCCAAGTAGTCGTTATAATTTTTAAACCTAACTTTTTCACTTTCTCTTTTCACGTTAGTTTTGTAATAAGAGGATCTAGAAAAATCTTCTTTAGATAAGCTCACATTTTCAAAATATTTTGCTCTATCTATATGAAAAATATATTTTTCAGGTTCATTGCCAATATTTGGAACTTCAACCATTGGAAATTGATTTCTAACTAATTCCCTTTCAAAATTAGAGTCGTCAACAAATACAATAGAGTCCAAACCAATATTTAGTTGTTTTGAAATTGCTAAAATATTTTCAGCTTTATTCTTCCAATTTGCTTTAATTATTGAAAAGTCTTCTTCTTTAAGAATATTGAATTTATTACGAAGCCCAGAAATTGCATTTTTATATTCATTTTTGGTGCAGCCAGCTAGAATGACTCCCTTTTTTGTTAAATCATAAATATATTTTTGAAATCTTAAAAAAATTTCTCCTATGGGAGAATTGTTGCCAATTTCTATACCCTTAGGACCAACCTCTCCAACAACACCACCCCATATTGTATTATCTAAATCCACAACCAAACATTATTTTGATTTTCCAATAATTGATATAATAATTTTTAGAATACTGTGAGAAAGCACTGGTATTGCTTCATGGCTTAAAACATATTTGTAATTGAAATAAAAACTATCATCATACCATTTGTCCATACCGATTTTGGCTGCAAGCAGATTAATATCGTTAATGACTAAATTTTTCATTACGTTTGACTGTTCAAAAAATTTTAAGTTTAATTTATTTATAAAATTAATTTTTCCATAAGCTTTCGAACTTTCAAGATTTCCTAAACTCGAAAATGGCATATATTCAAAATTATTTTGGATTATTATGCAGTTAAATTCTTTAGACAAACTATTCCAAATTGATTTATATCTGTTGAATGTTTTATTAATTAATTTTTTTACTTGTTTTAAATTTGATCCGACATCTGGAAATTCTTCTATATTTGCAGTAGTAGAATGTATATAAATAATTTGAGGTTTGAATGCTTTTAACTTTTTCGAAGGATTAATGCCTTCGAAATAGAATTGATTATATTCACTTTGAAAAAAAATTCCTTCAATATTATTGATTGCCAAATATTCAGATAGATTATTTTTGATTAAATCAGTAGTAGACCCCCCTAAAATTGCATTCCTCAGCTTGTTTTTATTTCTTTTTTTTGAACCTAACTCTATATCTTTAATTTTTGATTGATATTTTTCCTCAATAAATTGATTCATTTTAGATATCGTTATATATGCTAAAAACTTAACATAAAGAGTTGTCCTTGAGCAAACAACAAATATGTTTTAAATAATAATATGTTATATAATTCATATATATTTATATTTCTATTTCTTCCAATTGTATTGCTTGGTTTTCATCTTTTAGGAAAAAAAGGACATTATAGGCTAACCATCGGTTGGTTAGTTGCAGCTTCACTCTTTTTTTATGGTTGGTGGAATCCAATATATATAGCATTATTAGTTGGATCAGCCCTTTTTAATTATGCAGCTAGTTTTGTACTATTAAATAAACCGAATAAATTTTTTTTATCTTTAGGAATATTAGGAAATCTTGGAGCTCTAGTCTATTTTAAATATGCCAATTTTTTTGTGGATAATATAAATATTCTTTTAGATAATAATATTATATTAGAACAAATTATTCTTCCTCTAGGAATTTCTTTTTTTACTTTTCAACAAATTACTTATTTAGTTGATACATATCTTGGTAAAGTAAAAGAATATGATTTTCTTCAATATTGTTTATTTGTAACTTTTTTTCCACAATTAATTGCTGGTCCTATTGTTCACCATAAAAAAATGATGCCTCAGTTTGCTAAAGGTGTGTTGGAAAGATTAAAATTAGAAAATTTAGCTGCTGGGATTACAACTTTCATCATAGGATTATTCAAGAAGGTGGTTCTTGCAGACAACATCGCTTTTTTTGCTACTCCTGGTTTTAATGCTGCGGAGCACGGGTTTAACTTAACATTTTTTGAAGCATGGGGAGCTGCGTTAGCATATACTTTTCAGCTTTATTTTGATTTTTCTGGATATTCAGATATGGCTGTGGGACTCGGTCTTATGTTTGGAATTGCGCTTCCAATTAATTTTTTATCTCCATTCAAAACAAAAAATATATCTGAATTTTGGAGGTGCTGGCACATAAGTTTGTCAAAATTTATTAGAGATTATTTATATTATCCAATTTCACTATCATTAACACGATATGTATCAAATAAAAATTTAGGCAATATTGGCATATTTATTTTAGGTATATTTATACCGACTATGTTAGCTATTTTTTGGGCTGGATTGTGGCACGGAGCAGCCTGGCATTTTGATTAATATGGACTTCTTCATGGTACTTAAATTGTAAATTATA
>CAYRXL010000231.1:0-2936 GCA_964428295.1 uncultured Alphaproteobacteria bacterium | reverse complement strand
TTGTCGGTTTTTTAGGGTCAATAGAGTCTGCTCCATAGCCAACGTAATATCCTTTTTGAAGGTCACCTTTTTGTGAGCGGCAAGCACCCGATCGCTGACCAGTTTGGCTACTTCATTCATGCGTTGGTAACGCTCCATGCGACCCCGCGGCGCACGAAATCTAATATTATTGATATCGCCGCTGGTCCCATTGGACATAATGGCGACATAACTTTTGTCTTTGCCCAATGATTTCTCGATGTGCCCGGCAAATATACCAAAATAATCTGCAGAAATAGTCGTAGCAGGAACCCCTCCCACATAGTGAAGGGAATAGTTGGCCAGAAGGCCAATGGGTCGGCCATCAGTACTCCGAAAAGAAATAAAATGAACCTCCGGGTCGATGGGGCCGGCCGGCCGTTCAATAAGGTTGCGCGGAGGATTCATGCGCACAGTGTCATTGGGATCACCAAATGGGTTTACTGCGATTCCTCCAGACTTCATGTGCCAGCGCCGGTTAAATACCTCTTCAGGAACAAGAGCCACCCCATGTGCCATTTCCGCAGGTGCAAGATTCTTTTCAGCGGCAGTGATGGCTTCAGCAATGCCGTTTACCAGTTGCTTGAAGTACGCGCGATGCGCAGCGTCGTCCCGGTTGGTGCGGCGATCCTTGCCTGGCGGTGCGGTGTGCGTATGGGTCGCGGCTACCAGCATGCGATTGGAAGGAATATTTGTGCGCCTTGCTGCTAAGGCCTTCGCTTGGTCAATGTAGTTACGGCCGATCAGACAATTATCCACGATGACAATAGCCAGTTTTGTTTTACCATCATCACAAACAATGGCTCGGACGTGTAGTGGGTCATTCGCCTTGTCAGCGAGCCGTTCGCTGAAAGACCCTACCAGCTGCACTGGCCAGACCTTAGGCGTAATATCCACCTTTGCTGCACCGGCACGAAACTCAGCCCACAATTGGGTTGTAATGCAGACAAGAATCCCGAGACAGACGATACAAACACGCGGTAATTCCCATCCTCCCAACCGCGAAGCTTTGCCGCCCTTAATTGGGCGGTTTTTTTTATTCCTCTTTACTTGAATCATCGGGTCCGTGGTGGTGGCTTTCCGTTTCAAGCACGTGTTTTTCGTCATTTTTGATATTATGAATAACCAACCAATCCAAAACAAATAATAACAATTACAATAATGATTAATGGAATTGTGTTTTTGTTCATTTCAATTGGGCGGGTTTTGTTTGAATGAATGAAGGATGAATTATTCTTTTAATTTTTTGTAAGTGCGTTGGTATTCTTTGGAAAGTTCTGTTCGTTTGTTGCGTATAGACTTTTTTTTGGCAATCGCAGTCAAATTACCGTTGGGTTCAATTTTTAGAACAAGAACATTACCGTTCGTAGCATCGTGAATATGAACTTCTTTTCCAACGATTTTCCAAATTCCTTCTAGCTTCCCATTCTCCGTAATCCATCCATCTTCAAAAAGGACTACTTTGCGAGTGATTTCACCGAAATTCTCGACGGCAACCACGACCCGATCATAACTTCCAACAACAGAAGCTTTCAGTAAATCTTCTTCAAGCTTTCTGTTTTTTGCCGCCGCATCAGATTTCCTTTGTTTCTCCTTCAGTTCTGCTTCACGCTTTTTGTTTTTTGCCACCGCATCAGATTTGCGTTGTTCTTCCTTCAGTTCTGCTTCAAGTCTCTTGTTTTCTGCTTTAAGATTTTTGTTTCCTTCTTCAAGACTTTCAATATTCCTGTTGGCAATCTCATTCTTCAAGGTTAGTTTTTTGATGTGAAGCCTCAGAGGACTGATCCTATGTGCAACCGACAGATAAAGCAAAAACGATACAACGCCAACAGCAACCAACGTTACAATAATTATAAATAATCGTTTCATTTCCTTTTACTCCATTTCCATTCCACCAAAACCTCGCGCCCATACAATGGAAAGGAAGCACGATTCGAGTTGCGGCACAAGGTCGAGACGACTGATATCAAGCCGAAAAACAGGGGAATTCCGAGCTTATAGCACGTATTATGCAAACCGTCTCAGGAAACAAGAATCAATAGAAGCTTATACTTCACCTAACGGCCCTCGCGCTTATTTGGATCAAACTTGTTGTTCCGGGTAGGCATTCGCGCACCTGTTTCTTTTCGCCAATTGGCTAGCTTGGCGCTAAGGATTTTCACCTTGTCGGGATGCTTCCTGGAAAGGTCATTTTTCTCACTGATGTCTTCCTTCAGATTGAATAATTCCAGTTTTCCATCCTCGTACCACTCAATAAGTTTCCATTCACCTTCTCGTACTGCGGCAGTGGGAGCATTACCCTGATTACCATAGTGCGGATAATGCCAGTACATCGCACCGCGATCGTGTTTTTTTCCATGTAAGGCAGTAGTAAAACTCACCCCATCAGTCGGTAACGGCAGTTTTGACTTCACGTCGGCCATTTCAAGAATCGTCGGAAAGAAGTCAGTACTGGTTACTGGCGAATCGTTTACGCTGCCCGGCTCGGTCACTCCCGGCCATCGAACCATCATTGGTTCACGCATGCCGCCCTCGTACATCCACCCTTTGCCGCCGCGCAGAGGGAGGTTGCTAGTCGGATGCCCTTCACTGGTGGAAAGGCCACCATTGTCACTCATGAAAAATACCACGGTGTTCTTCTCGAGGTTTAGTGCTTTCAGGCCATCAAGAACCTTCCCGACCGCCATGTCCATGGCCTCAATCATGCCGCCATACACCGCGTGTTCCTGCACCAACCGGACCTTGCGGTTATGCTCCTGCCCCCATTTGGCAACAAGCCCGAGCACTTTTTTTCTCGCCTGATATTTCTGCTTCAAATCTTCGCGGGAGATCAGGGGAGTGTGGTCGGAATAAAAGGAAAGATAGGCAAAAACCGGCTTATCCTTGTTAGCCGTCATGCACTGGGCTGTTTCGCTGGC
>CAYRXL010000230.1:0-2969 GCA_964428295.1 uncultured Alphaproteobacteria bacterium | reverse complement strand
AAACAGTTCTGGTAAACATTTACTAGGTCTCATAAATGACATCTTGGATCTTTCTAAGGTTGAATCGGGTAAGATGGAACTATATATAGAAGAATTTGATCTAAATAAGGTGCTAGATGAGATAGAAGCAACCATCAAGCCATTGGTTGAAAAGAACAATAATTCCTTAGTGGTAAATTATGTAACAGAACAAAAGAACATGAATGCCGATATTACAAAGATACGTCAGATTCTATTGAATCTATTAAGTAACGCTTCAAAGTTCACAAAGGATGGAACTATATCGATCAATGTTTCAAATTCTGACGGAATGGAAGATGCGATCGACTTTACTTTTGCAGATACAGGAATTGGAATGAGTGATGACCAGGTTGAAAAGATATTCCAACCATTTACACAGGCCGATGAAAAAACCACGAGAAAATTTGGAGGTACTGGTCTTGGATTAACTATCACAAAAATGTTCGCAGAAATGATGGGAGGAAAGATTGACCTCAGTTCAGAACAGAATAAGGGAACAATATTTACAGTAACAATACCTTTGAATGTTGTAGATCCCAAAATGAGTAATGAACCCATGAAGCAAAGGACGAATGATGAAACAGGGTATACCATACTTGTAATTGATGATGATGATAATGCCCAGGACATGATGAAGAAATTTCTTGAAAAACAGGATTATTCCATACTACAGGCGAAAAATGGGGAAGATGGACTAAAACTGGCTGCAGAATTTATGCCAGATTTGATCACATTGGATGTCATGATGCCTGAGATGGATGGATGGGAAGTACTTGCTGCCCTTCAGGCGAATGATATCACCAAAAACATACCTGTCATAATGCTAACATTAGCCGATGAACCTGATATTGGATATTCTCTTGGTGCCACTGATTATTTGACAAAACCAGTTGATTGGGAAAGACTATCTGAAATTCTTAAAAAACATGAAATTGAATCTGGTTCTCAGTCAATACTAATTGTAGAAGATGATGAGACAACCCGAGAGATGTTAAGAAAGAGTTTGGAGAATAATGATTATAAGGTGAGAATGGCAAACAATGGAAAGGAAGCGCTTGAAAAAGTTCGTAAGGGTAAGCCGGGTCTGATTCTCTTGGACCTTATGATGCCAGAAATGGATGGATTTGAATTTTCTGAACGCCTAAGAGAGAATAAGGAATGGTTAGATATTCCTGTGGTGGTAATAACAGCAAAGGACCTTACCAAGGAAGATCATGCTAGATTAAAGGGCAATGTGGAAACGATAATGCAAAAGGGATCTTATAGTAGGCAAGAATTAATGACTGAGGTAAGTGATAAAATTGAAAAATTGAAAATGGGAAAATAAAAATGGCAAAAATTTTAATTGTAGAAGATAATGAGATGAATCGTGACATGCTTTCTAGGAGACTTGAGAGAAAGGGTTTTGATGTTGTGATGGCAGAAGATGGTCAAAAGGGAGTTGACATGTCCAAAAGTGACAATCCTGACCTGATTCTTATGGACCTAAGTTTACCAGTGATGGATGGCTGGCAAGCAACATCTACCATAAAGGCTGATGATGAAACAAAGGCGATACCTATTATTGTTCTCACGGCCCATGCAATGGCAGGTGACCGTGAAAAGGCACTAGATGCAGGAGCAGATGAGTATGATACCAAGCCCATTGAATTCAAAAGACTTTTAGGTAAAATAAAAGAATTCATTTAATAATATAGAACCGTTACCTAAAGTAATGGATAAAAGAACAAAAGATGCCTATTTGGGTAAGGCCAGACATAATCTAAAAAACCCAATTAATGCGATTCTTGGATACAGTGAAATGCTTATTGAAGATTGTGAGGATGAGGGAAATGACCAACCCATAGCAGACCTGACCAAGTTATATAATGCTGGCCAAGAGATTCTTTCAGTAATTGAGAAAAATTTCGATGAAAGAGCTTTAGAAAACCCCCATAATACCTTAGTTACCCTTGCAAAAGAGACTGAAATATCAATCAGGGAGCCATTAAATACGATTATAGGATATTCAGAATTATTATTAGAAGATAATGAATCTATAGAGATTGATAATTTCAATTCAGATATTAACAGAATATCTGAATCTGGTCGGTTATTGGAAAAAGAATTGGGTAATATTATCACATTCAGTGCCAATGATCTTCCTTTTCTAAAGGATAATTATTCTAATGAGGATCACTATTCAATGGTTCAGGATGTCATGGATAGCATCCAACCCATCGACGAAAAGGAGGATAGACAAAAGATACTCGGGAAGTTATTGGTCGTTGATGATAATAAGAACAATACTGAACTCCTTAAGAAGAGACTCCTAAAGCAGGGACATGCTGTGGTCACAGCAAATAATGGGAGAGAGGCTATGGTATCTCTTATTGAAAATGAAGATACTGATTTGATTCTATTAGACATAGTTATGCCTGAAATGAATGGTTATGAGGTTCTAAAATTCATTAAAAATGATAAGAGATTCCACGAATTGCCAGTAATTATGATTTCTTCAATGGATGATACTGATAGTATATACAGATGTATTGAGGCAGGTGCAGATGATTATATAACAAAACCATTTGAAAAATCGATACTTGATGCTCGAATTGCTTCATGCATGGAAAAAAAGAAACTTAGAGATCAAGAACGAATATTAATGCAAGAGTTGCAAGAAGAACGTGATAGATCTGAACATTTATTATTAAATATCCTTCCTATAGATATTGCAGAAAGATTGAAATCTGGTGAAACAGATATTGCTGATAAACATGAGGATGTTTCTATAATCTTTTGTGATATCGTTAATTTCACACCACAGGCACAAAGATTAAATCCAAACAAACTCGTAAAAATTCTTAATACTATATTCAAAACCTTTGATGATTTATCCAACAAACACGGCATAGAAAAGATAAAAACAATTGGTGATAGTTATTTTGCTGTTGGAGGTTTAAATAATA
>CAYRXL010000229.1:0-2980 GCA_964428295.1 uncultured Alphaproteobacteria bacterium | reverse complement strand
TAGATCAACAGCACTCAGGGCTGATCCATATTCTGCTGACTTCAAATTCACTGACTCGACATTTTCTAAGCTCGGTGTAACGTCCAAAGCACCACCCAAGTCTTGTAACACCTCGGCAGCATTTTTTCTCCATAAGACTTCCATTATCTCCTCCCAGACAGACCCTCAAATGCTTGAATGAAATTGTGCTGTTATTACGATGGATGTCGTTCTTCTATAGGCTTATTCAACTTAGCCCTGACCCGCGATACTTTGCAACTTTTTTCCAGAAAACCAAAATCTCATAAACAGGACACTGACTCGCTAAGATAAGACGAGATCTAAACAAATGCTCATTCTTCCAGGACTGCTTGAGAACAGTATAAGAGGAATAAGCTTCCCTTTTGAACGGATGCCTCTGAATTTCTTATGCAGGATCACTCCAGTCGCCTGGTCAAGAAATCTCCACCGGGCAGACTGTCTCGCGCCTCCAGCCAGTGATCACCCGAAGATATCCAGCAAGTTCACGATCAATATCAGGGCTAGCGGTATCTACGATCATGGCATGTTCCGGGAGACTTGCAATTTTTTGTGGAGAAGCAACAACAATAAGATTTTGTACTCCTACTTGCCGGAGCACCACGGGACTCAGCTGTTGGTTGCCCCTGCCAAGAATATGACCTTGTCCTCCTATGGGCGTCACGACAATCTTAGTCGGGCGGGAATTAGTCGCTTTGAGGATATCCTGTTCGGTTACATCACTCGCAAGGAGTTTGCCGTCCTGTATTAGGTCAAAACCAAGCAGGGTCGTGGTGAGCCCCAGATATCTCCCGATTTCCCGGGTGGTCGTTCCTGGCCCAAGCACACAGATCGAGTCCGTTGATAGCCGTGCGATAACCTCCCGAGCAATACCTTCAAGATTGATTTGCTCGGTAGTGATCGAAGACTTTGGCGATTGAACTCGGCTTGACATCATCGGAACCAGCAAACATCCGAAAGGCTTTGTAAGTGGGCGGCCTAAGCGAATTGCATTCTCGTCAGCGTCGACAACCTCACCCAAAGCACAAGATCGCCGACCTTCGGTCCAACTAACGATGATATCCGCGACAGCAGCAGGGGTTCGGCCGAAGACACCAGAATAAATCTTGACCCCCGCAGGCAGTCCGACACATGGAACTGACTGACCTACGCTATCGTACACGTCCCGAGCAGTCCCATCACCGCCAGCGAAAACCAAAAGATCGATGCCGAGTTTCAACATCTCCGCTATTGCACTTTGCGTGTGGTAACGTGTCGTAGGGCCCGGTGTCGGTACTAGCAGCACCGATGGGGAAAAGGATGCGGCGCGGGCCGCTTCCTCACCCATCGATCCTGCAGCGGTTAGAAGTTCAAGGTTTTCGGCTGCGCGGGCGTGTACAAGTTTGAGCGCGTGTGTGGTCCTAGCATTTGCCTGGGGTTTGGCGCCCAGCCTCAATGCACTCTCAACTACGGAAATTCCGTCTGTCCCTTTGAGTCCAACGGTGCCGCCAAGTCCAGCAATCGGATTAACAATTAATCCAATTCGATTGAGCATTCAGCCGTCGACTGCTATCGGTTTTCGCTTGCGGGCATGCCAGGTCATTGCCCAAGTATCAGGACCATTTTGATCAACATCATCGGCCCGAGGCTGGGCCGACCGATGGGGTCCCGAGGCGACGAACGAGGCGTCGACCCGGGCTTCCCGGGCAACTTCCTGAAGTACCGCAAGATACTCATCAATCTCGTCCAATGAGTATGATTCGCCGGGCTCGATAGTAGCGGGCTCGGGGACCAGTACAGGGTGATGACTTTCAAAAATATGTTGCTGTCCGAAGTCGATCATGCGCATTTTCATTTCGGGTCCACCAACTCCAGTCTCTTCTTTGAGCGGTGCCAGGCTGTATCGGACTTGTTCAAGGCGTCGAATGGTCGGGTCATAAGGCAACTTAAAGCCCGGTATCTGACTAAGTTTTCGCGCGATATAGTTGCTGTTGAGTACAGCGGTCTGCGCTACGGCTTTGAGGCCATCTGGTCCGAGGCTCCGAATCCAGGTGTAGGCTTTTACCACGACCTGCAGGTTACCCATGTAGCCCCTTATCTTGCCAATGCTCTCGGACGGATCCTCCAGTTGATATTGTTGGCCGTCATAGGCCACTACCGGGCGAGGTAGAAATCGCGATAGTTCCTTTGAGACACAGATGGCGGCACAGGCCTGACCATTGCTTGAATGAGGGCCCGAGAAGGTTTTGTGCAGGATGAATTGACAGAGATCAAAGCCAATATCACCAGCTCTCGTAATGCCGAGCAGACCATTGGCATTGGCCTGGTCATAAGCGCACAGCCCACCGATCTCATGAACGCGTTTGACGAACTGGTCGATCTCAGGGTTGAAAAGTCCCGTGTCTTCAGGGTTAGTGATCATCAATCCGGCTGTACGCTCCGACAGCGCCGCTTCTAGTGAGTCTAATGTCGCATAGCCCTTGGGGCCTGGCATCAGGGTAATGACTTTAAATCCCGCGGTTGACGCTGCTGCGGGATCAGCAGGATGAGAGAAAGAAGTAGTGATGATCTCGTCGCGTTGAGAGCCTTCTCCTCGTGCCTCATGATAGGCGCGAATGATGCAAGCATTCGCAAAGATACCCTGACTCCCTCCCGCAGGCTGAAAAGTCGCGGCATCGAGTCCTGAGATTTCACAAACTATCTCGGCTAGTCGATGAACGATTTCCAGGAGTCCCTGCATGGTTGCTGGCGCCTGCGAAGGATGCAGTTCCGACATTTCAGGTTTGCGGGTGATGAGTTCGTTGATTTTCGGGCTGTACTTCATCGTACAGGTACCGGTCATGTCCACTGCCACATCGACTCCCAAGCACATCTGCGAGAGCCTCGTGTAATGCCGGAGTACCTGAGGTTCTGAAATTTCCGGAAGGTCAAGAGGTGCGGATCGACGTAAATCCTTGGGTAGGTCGGCGAGCGGGTCGCCGAC
>CAYRXL010000228.1:0-2993 GCA_964428295.1 uncultured Alphaproteobacteria bacterium | reverse complement strand
GGTGGTAGATGATGGCAGAATAGATAGTACTGTTTCGGATGTTAAAAAGATTAGAGGAAAAATGAAATCACATGTAATATTATTATCAGTATGTCATGGTGGAAAAGGTTGGGCGGTTAAAAACGGTATGTTAGCTGCCTTGGGGACCTATAGGTTTATGGCAGATGCTGACTTATCTATGCCAATAAATCAGCTGGATCGCTTCTTGATTCAAATGGAATTGGGTAAAGATATCGTCATAGGTTCTAGACAAATTGCTGGAGCGAGACGTTTTAATGAGCCATCTATCCGTCATATAGTTGGAAAATGCTTTAATTGGTTCGTGCGTCTGGTTGCTCTGAAGGGAATTCAAGATACGCAGTGCGGTTTCAAGTGCTTCACTTGCGATGCGGCTGAATATTTGTTTTCTGTTGCTCAAACAAAAGGTTTTGGGTTTGATGTTGAAATTCTAAGTTTAGCTAGGAGAAGAGGATTTAAAATAGTCGAGATACCAATCGACTGGTATCATGAACGTGATACCAAAATCAGGTTATTTGTGGATTCATTTGTAATGTTTTGGGAAACTATAAAGGTCTCCATTCGAGGACTGATGGAAAAGTATGTTAGTTAGATTGAAGATAATTTCGAAGGAATTTGATAATTAAACTATCTCTAAGTTTTATTATATAATCTTGATACAAATACAATTATTAATATGTTTTTATAAACAATACTGCTTGTTACTAATAAGAAAACAACGCAATTGCTCAAATCAGGTGGAAAAAGCTTTTAATTTGTCCCAATTATTCATTATAGATAATAATATATGATTAAGATATGGGAATTAGGATTAATAATATGAAAGGTTCTACTAATATTAAAGACCCCAAGGTATTACTAATTAGACCTCCGCAATTGTTTTATTATGGTTCATGGCCAATCGGGCCTAGGTTAAGTGTTCCAACGGGCTTAATTGCAATCGCAAGTTATCTGCAAAAGAAAGGAGTTGATGTTAGTATTTATGATTCATTTGTAGAATCAAATAGTTCACATAAAAAGAAAGAAATAAAAAAAAGTCAATCCACCAACTTTTTAGTTAAATGGATAAAACAATTTGAATCGACATCTTCTTCATTTTTTAAGATTTCAGAATGGATTTCATATATGAATCGTCCAGATTCGGATAAAAAAAGTAAATCCCAACACTTTGGATCTAGTTGGGATAGTTTAGAGAATGAAATAAGTAATTCTAATGCTGATATAATTGGAATTACGAACTTATTCCGGGAAAATACTGAAGAAACTATTAAAACAATTAAAATTGCAAAGAAAGTATTACCAAAATCAATAATTGTAGTTGGCGGCCCAAATGCAACAGCAATGCCTGAATATTTATTAGAGCGAGCCGAAGAATTGGATATTGTAGGTATGGGTGATGGTGAGCATACAATGCTGGAAATAGTGAAATTATTAAAAGGTGAAATTCAGATAGACAATATTTTTAGTATAATATATCGTGAAAACAATCAATACATAAAAACGCCCACTAGGTATTGGGTGAATAACTTAGATGAATTTGGTAACCTAGATTATGGATTGGTAAAACTCGAAAAATATTTTGAATTTGAGAAAAATGGTATAATGGCTCGGAATAAATTCGAGTACATTAATTCCAATCGCTCCGTATCTTTAATTACTTCACGCGGTTGTCCATATTGTTCAATTCATATTCATGCAGGGATAAAATATCGTAGATATTCGGTAAATCACACACTCGATCATATTGAAGATCTTGTAAAGAATTATGGAGTTAAACATATCCATTTCGAAGATGATAATTTGACGCTAGACCGTAAAAGGTTTATGCAATTAATGTATGGGATTTTGCGCTGGAAAATAAAATTTACATGGGACACACCCAATGGAGTCTTCGCAAACACAATTGATAAAACTATGATGAAGCTTATGAAAAAAACGGGATGTATTTACCTCATAATAGGCGTTGAATCTGGTGATCAGTGGGTATTAGATAATATTATTTATAAACAACCCTTGACTCTCGATGATGTAAATAATGTATTTAGTTTAGGTAAAGAAATTGGCATTGATATTCGAGCGTTTTATATAATTGGTTTTCCAAGAGAAAATTTAAAACAAATTAATTCTACTTTAGATTTTGCATTGAAATCCTTAAAAGATTATAATGTTATCCCAATGTTAAATCTAGCTAGAGCTGATCCAGGTACAGATATGTATAATGAAGCAAAAAGAGATAAGAAATTATTTTCTGAAAATTCTATGATGAATAGTGAAGGAACACATTCTGAATATTTTATTCAAAATATGATAACTAACGAACATTTTACGCCTCAAATACTTGAAAAGTTATCTATTAAATTTCATCGTAAAACAATAATTGTCATTGTTAGGAAGTCAATGATGTTTCTATTTAGATATCCAGGAATTTTTTTCAATAATGTACGATTTTTCTACCGGATAGTGTTTATTGAACATATTGGATTTTATAATGGTATTATACGTCTTTTTTTCAATCGTCTTTTTTTCCCAAATGCAATGGAGAAGTATAATATTACTGATGATATGTAGAGCATTAGGTTTTTTTATGATGTTTCCAGCACATCTTTCATTGTTAATAAAGGTAAACTTTGTCCCCCATATTTCTTATTTAACTTAATTATATTGCAAAATTATCTTGTTTCTTCACATTATCAAGGTCCCCTTAACAGAGTGTTTTTGGAATTGTTCGTAGACTTAATTTTAATTAAATAAAATTAAACAAAGACTACATAATAAAGATTCATAATGAATATGCCTATCTTTATATTTGGGAGTCCTCGCTCTGGTGTTACACTATTGGAAAATATTCTCGGAATCCATCCGGAATTGGCTTGGTTATCACAATACAATAATCTATATCCTAAAAAAACCAAAGTCAGTATTATTAATCGATTGTTCAATATACCGTTGATCGGTTCAACTATTTATGAAAGTGC
>CAYRXL010000227.1:1796-2995 GCA_964428295.1 uncultured Alphaproteobacteria bacterium | reverse complement strand
TATAAGAAATTCCTTTTTTTGAAGCTGCTTTTAAAGTTATTGGTTCATAAAACTCTCCAATTTTTTTATCAGCATATGGTGTAAATATACTTTTAAATCTACAATTCATGCTCCATCTAGTTGCATCTTCTTTATTTATTCTATTGCCATGCGGTAAAGATTGATCAAATATTACTACTTGACCGTATTTCACATTAAGCCAAATTAAATCTTTTTTAACTTTTTCAAAAACATCTTCGCTAGTTTTTACTTTTTCGTTTAAGAAAAGTTTTTTTAATTTTTTATTCTTTTTTGGAGGCAATAAATACATTGACTTAGTTTTGTAGCAATCTACCAAAGGTAACCATATTACTGTTTCAAAGGGAGACACTCCAGACCAAGTGTCGGCATGTATTGGTAATAAAGAACTATCATCTTTAGGAATTTGAATACTTAAATTTATTCTCAATTGCATAGCAATTTCATTTCCCACAATTATATCTACTAAGGATTTAGAAATTTTATAAAAATTTTCCCTAAATTTTTTACTAGAATTAATTTTATTAAAAATATCTAACCTAAATTTATTTAGATCTGAAATTTTAATGTACTTATGAATATTATTTAAAATATAATTTTTTTTTTTATTTCGTAATTTTGGAAAAATTGAAACAATAATTTTACAAAAATGTTCTCTTATCCAATTTAAAGAATCTAAGTTTTCTATATTTTGAATCACATAACCATTTTCTAAATACTCTTTACTTATTTTTTTTTCTATATTAGTTGAGAACATTTTTATCAATATAAATTTCTTTAATTATTTTTAAATGATCGTTATAATATTTTTTAGCTTTATTAAAACATTTTCTCAAATTAATATTTGATTTTGCAAACTTTCTTCTTTTAAAATATTTTTTGTTTAAAATTTCACTTAGTATAACACAACACCATTTTATTCTATGAATATAAATAACTGCTTGGAATCTTTTGTTTATTTTTTTTTTATTATTAAATATTTTTAAAATATTTTTATAAAAATAATTTATTTGATTCATATTTAGCTTGTAGTCGGGTTGACAAATATAATCGCTCATAAGTTTAACGGGATCATCTTTTCCAGCATATTCAAAATCAAAAAAATACAATTTACTTTTTTTTTTTATTACGTTATGAAAGCCAAAATCAGATGGTGATAGTATTAATTCTTTTTCTTTTAA
>CAYRXL010000227.1:868-1786 GCA_964428295.1 uncultured Alphaproteobacteria bacterium | reverse complement strand
AAATACCATAATTTTTTGAAAACTTTGATAACATCAAAATTCTTCTCTCGGCAGTTTTAATATGATCATCTATTGATATACAGGCTTCTGTGGCCATTTTAAAATTAGAAATTTTTTTATTTAATATTTTAAAATTAATTTTTTTAATAAAATTTATACACTGCGCAATATCTTTTTTAGTTATTTTCTTAACTTTTTTCCCATTAATAAAATTAAATAAATTTTCTTGAGAATAAGGGTCAGTAGCTAAAATTAAAGGAAGATTTTTGATTTTTTTACTTGTTAGTAAATTTATAAAAGAAGTCTCGCTTTTATATCTTGAATAATTAATCCCATTGCCTTGATCTTTTAAATACTTCTTATAAATAAATATTTTTTTTTTATAAAAAATTTTTTCTACTAAATTATTTTTACCTTCAACGATTGTCTCGATGATCATTAATTTTTATATTGTAATTCTTTTTTAATTAAATTTTTAATTACGCTTACTTTAAAATTTTTGTTTTTATAAAGAATTCTGGTTATATTATCCGGCAATAAATCAATTATTTCCTTCAAATCATCGACAAAATGTGTAATTTTTAATTTCTTAATTCTTGCTACCTTTTTTTGTATTGAAGTTTCAAAATAATATTTACATTTACCTAATTTATTTTTTTTATTAAAAACATTTTTATCAAGCCAATTCCTAGAAATTTTGTGAAGTTTTACTTTTTTTCCGAAATACGGAAATTTAGTTTTATGACTGACTATATAAAATTTAATCCTTTTTTTTTTAAGGAATTTTAAAATTATAATTAATTTATAATTAGGTTTAGCTTTATCAATTTCTTGGCTGTAAACTGCACTTTGTAATTTTATCCATTCTTTAATGCCTTTTTTTTTAATTAATATTTTTTTAATACTTTCTTTATTTCT
>CAYRXL010000227.1:0-858 GCA_964428295.1 uncultured Alphaproteobacteria bacterium | reverse complement strand
AATCATTTAGTCTTTATTATTTTAAAAATTCTTTTAAAAATTTTATTTGAGCTTAAACCTAATTTTTCTCTTGCGGCCGCTTGATTTCCTGAAGAATGTACAAATTTATTATCAGCTCCAAATAAATAAATTTTGTTTGAACTAAATCCATTTTTATTAGCCCATTCTATAATTGAACTTCCTGCTCCACCAGATACAAAGTGCTCTTCTATTACAAAAATTCTTTTAAAATTTTTAAAAGCCTTTTTAAGAACTTTTTCATCTAATGGTTTTATATACCTAAGATCAATTACAGAATTATTTACTCTGTTTTTTTTTAATTTTTTGCTAGTTTCTATTGCTTCCTTTAAAATATTACCAATACTAATAATTAGATTAGTTTTTCCATTAATTATAATATCTTAATTTCCAATTCTCTTTCTATGATTTATCACTGGTTCATTTTTTTTGCCCAATCTTAAATAAACTGGACATTTCATTTTAATCGCATCTCTAAGAAGTTTTTTTACCTCCATAGGATCAGATGGGCATAAAATATTTAAATTTGGTATAGTTCTTAAAAAAGCTATATCTTCTAAAGAGTGATGTGTAGAACCTAAAGATGCATATGACAAACCTGCTCCAGTACCAACTATGATAACTGGCAAATCAGGATAACAAACGTCCAATTTTATTTGTTCAAGACACCTTATAGTATTGAATGTTGCAATCGTATACGTAATTGGTCTCAAACCAAGGTGAGCCATCCCAGATGATATGCCTGTCATGGAGGCTTCGGCTATCCCACAATTATAAAATCTTTTTGGAAATTTATTTCTAAACTTATCAAACAATCTATTTCCTATATCACCTGATAAA
>CAYRXL010000226.1:0-2998 GCA_964428295.1 uncultured Alphaproteobacteria bacterium | reverse complement strand
AATTTTTAACCCATTCAAAGTATGATACTGTAACGCCCCCAACATTTGCATAAAGGTCAGGAATTATTACCTTGCCTAACGTACAAAGAATTTCGTCTGCCCTATAAGTTAATGGTCCATTAGCAGCCTCGACGATTAACCTTGCTTTTATACTTTTAGCATTATTTTCATTAATAACCCCTTCCAATGCTGCAGGTATTAGGATATCACAATCCTTTTCCAAAATTTCATTTCTTTTTTCTTTATAACCTTGATATCCCTTCATGGCTCCATTCTCCAACATAAATTTCTTTAATTCCTTTACATCTATACCATCTTCATTTATCACTGACCCATCTCTCTCAATTACGGCAGTAATTAGTGCACCATCTTCTTCACTTAAAAACAGAGCAGCATGATATCCTACGTTGCCTAACCCCTGAATTATTATCCTCTTTCCTTCAATTCCAGGATTTAGTCCAGCGAGTTTCACATCTTTAGGATGTCTAAAATACTCTCTTATTGCGTACTGCACTCCTCTTCCTGTAGCCTCTGTTCTCCCTCTTATTCCATTCTTATTTAAAGGTTTTCCTGTAACACACGCGGAAGCATTAATATCAGTTGGATTTAATCTTCTGTACTCATCTGCAATCCATGCCATTTCTCTTTCCCCCGTTCCCATATCAGGGGCTGGAACATTTTGTGAAGGATTTATTAAGTCTCTTTTTACTAATTCTTGGGAAAATCTCCTTGTGATCCTTTCTAATTCATGAGGTTCCCAATCATTTGGGTTTAATACCAAACCTCCTTTTGAACCTCCAAAAGGAACATCAGCTAGCGCACATTTATAAGACATCAACGCAGCAAGAGCTTCTACTTCCTCTTGGTTAGCCAAGGATGAAAATCTTATTCCACCTTTTACTGGTTCAAGATGCTCAGAGTGCACACATCTGTATCCTGTGAAGGTAAACATCCTACCTCTGAGTCGAACTCCAAAGTTAACTTTATATGTTGAATTAGCCGACTTAATTTGAAATGCTAAACCTTTTGATAAATCTAGTATTTTTGCAGCTCTGTCAAAAATAGCATCTACTGATTGTAAAAATTCTTTACCCGACAAATATATTTCCACATTTAATAAAGTTAAAATCAAACTTTAATTTTTAAAATTTAGTAGACTATAGTATATTATACAAAATTAATTTACTATATTTAAATGTTTAAATAAATTCATAGAATGTAAAATGAAAAAAGAAAAATCAGGCGTTTGGAAGAAAGGAGATGTTATATATAATATAAATGATCCTTCTAAATGTGCCTATCTTATAGTAAGTGGAAGAGTAAGTATATTTTCATCTTCAGGTCTACACTTAGGTGATATTGGCCCTGATGAGGTGTTTGGAGAAATCAGTTGCTATATGGACAAAGCACATTCAGTCAGTGCGACTGCAGCGAGTGATTGTGTAGCCGTTAAAATTCCCAAAGAAGAACTTAAGCGCATTATACGTAATACACACCCAGTTATAATGGGAATGCTGAGAAGTACATATTTAAGATTATCTGATTCTAATCAAAAAAGTGAAATTTATGCTGAAGAAGTAGAAAAGTTGACGTTAATTACAGACAATATTTCTGCAAACTCTGACGAAATTACCTATAGAATTAAGACCTTAAGAGAAAAAGTAAGCGATGTAAAACAAAATAAAAACGGAAAAGAAAAAACCAATTAGTAATTTTATAAATTTAACTAATACAGGAAAATAAAATGACTGATAATACAAAATTCAATGAATTAGAGGATATAGTCCATGAAAACACTATTCTTATAAAAAAAAACAGAGCCCTGGTAAGTATAAATCATGATAATCTTCATGGTGCCTATAGAGAATCTTATGACGTTACTAGGGAATTACTAACATTACAACTAGACAGAATAAGAAAATTTCTCTCTGATAAAAAAGTAGATGCAAATTTAATAGAATACCTCAAAAAAAGAATAGAAATTAATAGAAAAACCGCTGAAGTAACAGAGACAATCATCAGATCTAATGAGCTTATGATGGAAGCAGTTGAATCATCTAAAATAGTAAACGAGGAATTAGTTGCTTTTTTAGACCAATCATTGAAATCTATACAAAGTGGTAAAAAAAATAAAACGAGTAAGTCATATGAAGAAGATAAAATCAATGACCTATTTGCTTTACAAAAAGAAAATATAGTTAATATTTTTAGAAACAACTCTCGTATAAATCAAAACAGAAAAAATATACAAGAAAAAATTGCTGAAGTTGAGTTGGTATCGAATAAAGTACAAGATCTCGTAGCTAACTTTCATCAACTTTTATACAGTAATAAATCTAGACTTTAGCAAACAACTTATATATCTCTTTAGCCAAAAGCAAGGGCTCCTCCAAAGCAGCAAAATGCCCCCCTCGTGGCATACATGTCCAGTTTACAATATTTGTATATATTTTTTCCGCCTTAATTTTCGGAGGTTTTAGTATCTCTTTAGGAAATTCTGAATATCCCGTTGGGACCGTTATTAACTCTTTTTCAGAAATAGGCCAATTTCCATGATATCTATCGTAGTAAGGCCAAAAAGAAGAACCTATGGATCCTGTAAACCAGTAAAGACATATATTAGCTAAAATTTTATCGAAAGAAACAGAATTTTCTGGTAATCCATTACAATCAGTCCAAGTATAAAATTTTTCTGAAATCCAAGCCGCTAGACCTGAAGGAGAATCCATAAGTCCGTATGCTAAAGTTTGAGGTTTAGTTCCCTGAATATAATAATATCCCATTTCTTCATGTTTCCAATGCTTTAATTCTTTAAAATATTTTCTTTCAACAGAACTAAATTTTTTACTATTTCCTATATCTCTACTTAAAGGTAAGAAATTAATATGTAAACCTATCACATTATCAGGATATAAAGCTGATATTCTAGAACCTATAATTGATCCCCAATCGCCTCCTTGAATTCCAAAAGTTTTAAAATTTAGTATTTCTGTCATAA
>CAYRXL010000225.1:0-3003 GCA_964428295.1 uncultured Alphaproteobacteria bacterium | reverse complement strand
GCACACGAACCGGGACGGGAATGAATTGGAGGCGCGCCAATGGCTCAAGAGTAAGCGTCGAGGAATTTCCAGTCCCCAATTCAATGGACCATCGATTGGGCGTTTCACACGAGATCTGGTAGACTGTGTCACCATTTCCGGTATTCAAAACAGAAAGGGAAAATGAAGCGAAATCCCCGGGGACAGCGCCCAAATTGTTGGTCCCAGCGAGAATTGTTTCTAGACCTTCGACCCGCAACACTTCAACCTCTAGACGGATCGTGTGAGAGACGGTTGGATTCATCCGATAATACGCAATGACATCAACGACGTACGTACCCGGCAATGCATACCTCGCACCATTGAATGCATCGAGATCGGCATCTAAATCTGTCATGGTCACAGTGACTTGAGTACTATTCGCAACACCTTCAGCCGACGTCAGCGCAAACGGACCTTCTGCTGAAATGGACTTTTCCCAATCGTCCTCAGGGGGTTGCAATGCACCACTCTCTTCCATCATCTGAACCGGGGTGACGATGAGAACCACCTCTTCGTCACTGGTTCCTTCGTTGGCCAATGTCAAATCCCATGAAACCTCAGTCCCAGTTGAGGGGTCCAGAGTCTGCTTGCGGGCAATCTCAACCTCGTCGTTATCGGCTGGGATTGAACCATCTTGCATATGTGGGGAAATTCGGACACCGATGGCAGTGATGTTCAACTCAATTTCTGCCACATTGTTATTGGTTCCATCGACCTCATCATTCATCTCAGTGACATTATTTGTCGAGTCTAGCGTCAAACGAATGGTGTGAATCCCAGTTGTTGTGAATTGCCTCTGGAATGAGAAAGAATCGGAAGCACCACCGGCAAGGGGATCGCGGGTGCCACTCCAGAGAACCACATTATCTGTGATATCTTCAACCAATACTTCGTAACTTGGAGTGAGGGCTGGTGCTTGATTCACCCATGCCATTCTCAAAAGCACGTAGTCGTTCTCGAGTGGCATTGTTTGACTGGCCCAAATTGAGCCTCCGAATACGGCGATATCGCTAATCGGATTTTCATTTCCTACCGCAGAGATGACCACCGAATACCCTTGATATGAACCACCGGCGTGAGAGACAGAAATTGTCCAATCTCCAGCCGGACCGGAAGCTAAGCGGACTCTCTCTACGTTGTTCAGTGAATCCTTGGAGCCGCCAGTGGTTGAGAACCCATTGGCGAAATCATTGCCCTTGTATACAGTCCCATCCGGTGATGTGACAGTCAAATCGAGATCGTTGACAAGTCGGGCTGCAGATTGGGTTGCTGAAGATGAGCCTTCTTGATCATTCCAAACGAGAGTGACATCAACGCCATATGATCCATCCAAGGCATAATTGTATGCATATGAAAGACCAGGGGAAAGTGTCTGGGAGGCGTCATAGAAGATGTTCTTCGCAATCACGCCATCATACGGATACAGACTCTCTTCAAGATCTAGTTGAGCCCACCCTTCGTCCATGTTCGGAATATTTGCGGTACCAATGTCCCGGGCGCCGTTGATAAGAATCGCCTTGATGAGCGCACTGTCGGGATTGGAAATCGAAAGTTCAGTTCTCAAAAATTGTCGTGCGAGCAATGCGGCACCACCGACGACCGGAGCGGCTGTACTGGTTCCGTCTGCTGACATGTAGAGTGGAGTGGTGGTCCCAGGATGTCGTGCACTAGAACATGACCAGCCAGCGGGATTCTGGGCTTCTTCGGCTCTTGCACTACAGATTTGAACACCAGGTGCTACGATGTCGGGTTTGATTCGACCGTCCGCGGTGGGGCCAATGCTAGAGAATGAGGCGACCTGTCCTGCAGAAGCGGTACCAGGGCGGCCGGTTGTCGAAGCGCCGACGGTTAGGACGTTCTTGGCCGTGGCGGGCGGGGCGATCGATTGCGAGCCTTGACTACCTTCATTGCCTGCTGCAAACAAGACGAGGAAATCATCGTAATCGTGAAGGAATGAATCTGCAGAACGAGAGTCCGATGTGTACTGGCCCCACGAAGATTGTGCGCCCCATGAGTTCGACTGTACGTGTGCATTCTTCTGTTGTGAATCCCTGAACATATCGTAGAGAGACCCCCAACGTGCAAGTTGGCCAGAAGAATCGTGTTCAAGTTGATAGAAATGGAATGTCGCAGCAGGTGCTACGCCGCGTGTGGACGAGTCGCCAGAACCATCGCCTAGCATGGTCCCTGATACGTGTGTGCCATGTCCTGAATTTCCATCTGCGGCAGAATTGTCCGGCCCATAGTTGTGGTATACACCACGGATTCGATTGTTGAAGTCTCCATGGTCTTGATCCAGGCCGGAATCGGACAGGGCGCCAACTTCGCCCATCCCATCAAGGCCGCCATTGTGATTGTTCACTGTCGCATCAATGGTCGAGATACTGCGAGCATAATTGTTGACGATACCAATCGAATCGTGTTGCTCGATGAACAATAGGCGATGATCTCGGGCAAGGGCAGGCAACCATGCTGAATCCAAGCCAATGACTTGACACAGATAAGCATCACAACGAACGAAATCCGAGCCCGCCAGGTACAGATGTTCTTCGATTTGAGCGGTTTCAACATCTTGTGCCAAAGTCAAGTCCAATTCGATCAAGCCAGTTGCCTGATGTAAATCGACGTCGAGTCGCCAAGCGGGTTGTTGGGCTCCAATCCAGCGAACTTCCTCATTGTCGGCAAGTTGTATGATTGCATTACTGCGGCCTAAAGCCGTACTGGGCAGGCGCAGAATCCAAGCATCTTCAGGTAGTGTGTCGACAATTGTCGCACCCACATCTTTGGCCAGTGATTCTGCCAACACCCCATCATTCAGATGTAGCTGGAGGATGATGAATCCTGTAGCAAACGGGTCATCGGCTGCTTGGAGATGTGAGGGGATAGAGGATTGTTCAATCAATGGATCGAATGCACCCGTCTGGACCCAAATTTTTCCAGATCCAGATGAAATAGCAACACCAGAGCCAGGGAATCCCTCGG
>CAYRXL010000224.1:0-3007 GCA_964428295.1 uncultured Alphaproteobacteria bacterium | reverse complement strand
AAAGTTTTTCCCAGAATTTTGTCTTTGCAATAGCAATTTTAAGTAAATCGTAATATGAACTATCTGTATGCAATCTAGTTTTAGGGTGGTTGTAGCCACCAGAAGCATGAAATCCTCTACCGATAGTCCTTTCTATCATAAACAACCTCCCTAGTGAAATACCCAATTTGTCCTCAATTTCTTTAGCTTTTTGTATTAATACATAACTGTTTTGAGGCTTTTTAATATATTCAAATTCATTTTTAGTCGACAAAATTTTGTCAAAAAAGCCAGGAAAGTTTTTCTTATAAAAATTCTTATCTTCATTACTATTTACCACATAGATTACATAATAGTTTTTCTTTCTAAAAATATTAGAAAATTGTGGTTCAACATCTTTAAATAGTGGATTAGTATTTATTACAATAATTTTATTTTTCATGATTGTTATTTAATGATTTAATTTATTTTTATTTATACATTGTTAATATTACTTGCTACATTAAGTCGTCAATAGTCCAAGTTAAATAATGATAAATTAAATTATTCTTAGGCCTAGCACAACATATTCCCTTAATCATAAATACATAGACATTAAAAACCTGATTTTAATCGTTTTATATCTGAAAACACTCAACTTGTAACTCTTTAGAATAATTTTTTACTTAAATAAATAGTCATATCTCATAAATTTAATTAGTTTTCCAATTAAATAAATCTTTTAAATCCCTAACATGGTGGGTTTGAATCATATTCATTCGCCTACCAGTAAGGGGATAGCCTACTGCTGTTACCAATATCATATCCTTTTCTGTAATCATTTTTTTAGCCCAAAGCAATTCAAGGCATTTGCTTACATGTTCTAAATTGTTTTTTGAAAAATTAATATTGGCATAAACACCAATAGTACCTCTGTACAAATTAAAACTTTTTGAAGCTAAAGGGTCATTGCTAATCGCTATTATAGGTTGTCTCAACATTTGCGATGAAATTGTTCGGGCCGCATAACCTGATACCGTTATTGCAACTATTTTGGTAATTGGCAATGATCTACATAGTTCAGAGATAGATCTGCCTATTGCTTGAGGAATACTATAACCTTCCAAAGAACTAATGTTTGATTGATTTTTTTCAACTCTATTGCAAATTTTCGTCATAATTTTGATTGCTTCGCAAGGAAAATTACCTATTGCTGTTTCTCCTGATAGCATCGTAGCTGAAGCTCCATCAATTACTGCATTAGATATATCTGCCACCTCAGCTTTAGTGGGAAAAGGGTTTTCTATCATAGAATTCAACATCTCTGTTGCCACTATTACTGGCTTAGAAAGATCATTGCATAATTTTATTATTTGCTTTTGAAAAATAGCTATGTTCTCTAAACTTGTTTCAGTTGACAAATCACCTCTATCAATCATTATCGCATCTGCTGCATTTACAATTTCATCTAAGTTATCCAATCCTTTTTGATTTTCAATTTTAGCAATTATTCTTGGACCTTTATTTCCTAAAAACTTTCTAATAGTTCTGATGTGTTTAGCTGACTCCACAAAGCTAATTCCTATAAAATCCATTTTATTCAACAATGAAAATTTTAACATTTTTTTATCTATACTAGTCAGTTTTTCAGAACCTAAATTTACATGAGGAACATTTATCCCCTTAGCACTTTTCAGTTTTCCACTATTTCTCGCTATACAATATATATCTCTTCCAATGATTTTAGAAACTTTAAAACAAAGAGTTCCATCGTCAGCATAAATGATATCTTTTGGTTTCAAAAGATTGTGCAAAAAACTATTATTAATGGAAACTTTTTCTCTTCCATCAAAACCTGGTCTGGTTGTTATTATAATTTCACTATTTACGTTGAAGCTTGGCTCATGTTCGAGTTGAGTAGTTCTTATTTTTCTTCCAGGCATATCAAACAAGATTGGCATATCAGGCAAAGTTTTTTTTATTAATTTAATATTTTTGCTATGCCAATCAAGATTATTATGAGAACCATTGAATCTAGCTACAGACATTCCTGACTTGTATAATTTTATCAGTTTTTCTCTATTACATACTTTTGGTCCTAGAGTAGCTACAATTTTAATCATTTGTTTGCTATTATTCGTCATTTTCTTCTATAAATAATTTAACATTACCTATAGACCTCACTATTTCAGGTCTTAAGAAAAATTTACTAATTTCTTCTCTTCCCTGTAACATTGATCTAATTTTTGTTCCACTTATTTCTTTAGTTGAATTTATTTCTTTTTCTTTGTGGGGACAAGTATTCTCGGTAACAATTCCATCACATATGCTACAAAAATATGGTCCTTTCATATCTAAAATTTTTATTCCTAATTCCGTCTCAAGTTTTTTACACAAATTCTGAGCTTCATATTCCTCATAATAATCTTCCACTCCAGCATGATCTCTACCCACAATAAAATGGGTGCATCCATAATTTTTCCGTATTATAGAATGAAACACTGCTTCTCTTGGCCCAGCATATCTCATAAATGTAGTTAGTGCCGCTAAAATAATATTCTGCTTTGGTAAAAAGTTTTCTATTAGATACTTATAAGCCGACATTATTGCATCAGGAGTAAAATCACCAACTTTTTTTCTTCCTACTATCGGTTGTATTAAAATACCATCCACTTTTTCTAAAGCCAATCTCTGCAAATATTCATGAGCCCTATGTGGGACATTTCTAGTCTGAAATCCAGCTATAGTATTTAGTTTTTGTTTCTTAATTAAAGATTTAGTCTTTTTTGGAGAAATTTCGTATTTTGTCAACATGCTTGGGACAAATTGTTCAACTTTTATATTCCCTCCTACAAAAATTCCACTCAAATTTAACAGCATGCTCATTCCAGGGTGATTAAAGTCTTTGGTTCCAAAAACTTTAGGTAATGTCTTTTTTAAATCTGGTTTGAAAATATCAGTGACTTCCATCGTGCCAACTCTTATATGTTTATAATTTAAAATTATTTCTGAAGAAAGCTTAATTTTAGAATATTCATCTCCTGAAATT
>CAYRXL010000223.1:2498-3032 GCA_964428295.1 uncultured Alphaproteobacteria bacterium | reverse complement strand
AAAAATCTAAAGACAAATAAATTTGCATTTAGAGATCCTGTTTTTTCAATAAACAGGAAATACACTGTAGCTTTGTGTGAAAAAATAATTAATGAAAATTTAAAAATTGAATTTTTGATTGAAACTCATCTAAAAAATTTAGATGATGAAATTATAACTTTGCTTAAACGCGCAGGTTTAAAAATGGTTTATATAGGCATTGAATCTTCTAATTCTAATGTGCTTAAAGATATCAATAGGTTTACAGTAAATAATGATGAACAATACCGAATTATTCAAAAACTTAAAAAAAATGGAATATATGTAAAATCAATGTTTATGTTTGGAAACCCAGAAGATACCGAAGAAACAATTAAAAAAACAATTGAATATTCAAAATTCTTACCTAACCAACTAGTCCAGTTTAGTGTTTTCACTCCCTATCCTGGTACACCTGCATACGAGGAATTTAAAAATAAAATTGTAGTTCATGAATTTGAAAAATATAATCAATATAATTTAGTTTATAATCACAAAGTTCTAAATAATGAAGCT
>CAYRXL010000223.1:0-2488 GCA_964428295.1 uncultured Alphaproteobacteria bacterium | reverse complement strand
GCTATAATAAAACTAAAAAATTTTGGATACAGAAGATTTTATTCAGATATTAGAAATTTATTTATTGTCTTTTTATCTTTTATAAGTTTTTTTAGAAAATAAGTCAGTGCCTAAAAAAAATTGTATTATTACAGGTGGAACATCAGGCCTTGGGCTAGAGTTAGTAAAAAAATTTATTAATAATAGTTTTTTCGTTCATATAATTGCAAAAGATAGTGAAAAAATAAAAAAATTAACTAATTATTTTTATGAAAAAAAAATTAAATCATTCAAGTTTTATAAAGGAGATTTAGCAGAAAAAAACGAATTAGATAGAATTATATTAGAAATGCAAAAGTTAGATACGGCAGATATTATAATAAATAATGCTGGGGCTCTTTTTCTAAGAAAAGAAACAAACTCAGAGGGTATAGAAAAAACTTTTGCGGTTAATCATTTATCACACTTTTATTTAACTTATTCACTTATTGGCCTAATTAAGAAAACAGAAAATGCTAAATTGGTAAACATATCATCAATGCTTCACAACTTTGCAAAACCAAATTTCAATGATATTAACTCTTCAAAAAAATATAATGGGTACATTGCCTATTTTAACTCAAAGTTAATGAATATTTTATTTACATATAAAATAAATAAAATTTATCCCAACGATATTAAATGTTATGTCGTTAACCCTGGTTGGATAAATACAAATTTCGGCAATAACAACAAGTCAAATATAAGATTTTTATTAGATTTAATTAGAAACATATTTGCAAGAAAACCAAGCTACGTAGCTGATGAAATTTTTAATATTTGCACAGCTAAAAAATATTTAAATTTTTCTGGAAAATATTTTAAAAAAGGTAGAGTTTCAAAAAGCTCTAATTTATCTTATAGAGAGGATCTTCAAGACGAACTATGGGTAAAAAGTTTAAATTTTATAAACGAGCAAAAAAATGAAATCAGATAATTTAAAAAAAAATTTCTATATTTTTTTTTTAGTCCTTATCTCTATTTTGTTTGCTTCATTAGTATGGGAAAATATTAATTTGCCATTAAAAAATAATACTGGCGCAATAGGCTCGTTAGTTTTAGAAGGTTATAATCCCACAAACGATACAATAAGATATGTATTTTTTATATCGTTTACATTAACAGTTTATCTTTTACTAAACAAAATACTAAGAAAAAAAGAAATAAAGGTAAAAGATTTACTTTTTGAAAAAAATAAAAAAATAATTAACTATTACTCATTTCCAGTAATATTATCTTTTATATTTATAATTTTTATTCTTTTAGAATTTTTCTCATTAAATTTTTCTGAAAAAATATTAGATCATTTTCACGATGGTACCTTTTTATCACCAGCCCAAAATTATTTATCTACAAAGAAATTTTGGATATCTTCTCATTTAACTCATGGAGGGTCTGATGTCTTCTATCCATTGTTAGTATGGAAAAATCTTGGAGTAGAAACAATTGGTGCCGCTAGAACTTTTACGATTTTTTTAACTTTATTTCTTAAAATTTTATGTGTTTTACTTGCTTATCAATTTGCAAAAATCTTAAAGTTGAATAAAAAAATAAAAATTTTTTTTTTTACAATTTTTGCCTCACTTCTCATATCAATGAGTCATTATAGTATAAAAGCATTCGGTTATTATTTTTCTCATAGAGACATTTATATAATTTTATTCCTGATTTTTTTTATCGAACTATTTATTGAATCGAGATTTAGAAATTTCTCCTTAATATCTATAAGTGTCATATCTGCAATTTCAGTTATGCTTCATATTGATACAGGAATTTATATAAATTTTATTTTGATATTTTTTTGTTTATACCTATTTATTATTAAAAAATATAAAGATCTGTTATTGATTATTTTTTCTTTTATTATTTCTTGGTCTATAATAATTAATTTTTTAGGATATGAAGAATTAAAAAATTTTTTGATTAATACAAAAATAATATTATTTGTCTTTTTATTTTTATTAAGCTTCATAATGTATAAAAATGCACTAGGGAGATCAGATGCAGGACACATAAGAATGTCTGCTGATTTGCCAATTTTATTAAATAGTTTTTTTATTTTGAATTATTTATTAATTTTCTTTGAAAAAGTAAATTATATAAAAAAAATCCTTTCTTACAAATCTACTATTTATTTATCAGCTATTTTTTTATTTTCATATTATGTTTACAATCACAATCATTATAATTTTGATAATATAAAAAATTTTAATAAAAATTTTGTAAATTACATCAATTTACAAGATAGTGATTTTCTCGATAACAAAACGATAAATCTATTAAAATACTATAAGAAGTTTTCTAAAAAAGATGGCTGTATATTAAACATTTCATATGATGATGCTATGCCTTATTTGTTTAAAACGCGTTCATGTACAAAATACTGGTCCGCGTGGTTAGCAAGCCCAACTGAAACGCAGAAAGACTACATAGCGCAAATTAAAAAAAATGCCCCGAAATACATTCTATA